>DATKFB010000299.1:0-5078 GCA_035544435.1 Polyangia bacterium | reverse complement strand
CGTCGCCGCCGAGGCTGATCGTGTCGGCGCTCTCATCGCGCCCCCACGAGGTGAGGAGCCCGCCGCCCGACGGAGCGAAGTGGCATTGCCCGCAGCGGTTCGTGCCCGAGCTGAACTGGAACTGAGGATACGCGGCCGCCTGACGCGCGCCCGCGAGCAGGACGATGGCGGCGATGAGACCTGTGATCCCGAGCTTGGCGAAGCGAAGTGACATCGGTTTGAAGTCCTACCGGCTCAGTCTTGCGGCGCGTTGTTGGCGATCCAGGCTCCGATGAGCCTGATGTCGACGTCTGGCAGCGCGAAGTCGGGGGGCATCCGCGAAGCCCCCTCGGCGCGCATGAGATGCATGACCTCCGAGTCCTCGACTGCGCGCGCAAGGCAGGCCGGGTCGGGCGTCGCGGGCGGGACCGAGCACTGAACGACGAAATGACGCTGGGTCAGCTGAAAGTAGGCCTCGTCGCTGAAGCCGAAGTTCACGCCCGCGCGGCGCGTGAAGTCCGAGTGGCAGCTGGCCGTGGCGCAGGACGGCTCGATGATGGCCGGGTAGATGTACGACCACGCCGCCGGGCGCTGGTCATCCGCGCTGCCACAGCTCGAGAGCAACAGGCTCGAGCCAATTGCCACGCAGACACCGACGGCGCCGAGAAACCTCGTCAGCGAATGGCCCGGGCGCATCGGCTCGGGATTATGCACTAATGGAAGTCCGCCTCAATCTTTAAGTCAGAGATCCAGACCGCCGGCAAATCGTAGAAAGTGGGCGTCGTCCAGAGGCGCTCGGCCTTGACCTCGACATCGAGGAGACCCCCGAGGTGCTCGATGACGCCCTCGACGCGTACGGGAGGCGCCCCCGGGGGCGCGGGGAGCGTGGCCTCCGCAAGGGCGGCGCCGCGCGCACCCAGCGTGAGCCGGATCTCGGGAGACGGGCCCGGCAGCTGCGTGTCGGCCAGGAGCGAGACGCGATACTTGCCCGGGGGCACGTCGACGTCGGTGGCGGCGGCGGCGATGGCCGTCGACAGCTTGAGCCCGACGCCGTCCCAGACGCCGCGCACACCCGAGCGGCCCTCTCCGGGCGCGGGGATCGTAGGCCGCCAGGCGCACAGGCGCGCTTGCTTCTCGACGTGACAGACGCCCACGCCCCAGCGATGCCGGTCCCGCAGCTCCGCGCCGGCGGCGACGAGGAGCGGCCAGCCCGCGAAGAGCGCCACGAGCACGGGCAACGCCAGCGCGGCCTCGCGCAGCAGCCGCCGGCGGCCGCGCACGTTGAGCCGCCGACCCGCGAGGTCGCGCGCGCCCTGCCACAGCCAGCGCCAGCCGAGGCCCGCGTAGGGGAAGAGGAAGACGGCGACCGCGAGGTGATAGCGAACCTCGGCGAAGAAGGCGACGTAGATCGCCGCGAGCGCGAGCGGCAGCGGCAGGAGCGCGAGGGCCGGCCACAGCCGCCGCGACGCCGCGACGACGAGCCCGACGAGGGCGGCCGCGACAAGCGCGTACCAATAGAAGTCGGCGAGGCGATCGAGGGCGACGCGGTGGCGCGCGAAGGTCTCGCGCGTGCTCCCCTCGAGCACGCCCTCGCGATAGATCGGCCAGTAGAGCAGGGGCCGCTCGTGCGTGAGCAACCGATCGGCCTTGGCCGCGAGGAGACCGAGCGCGTAGTCGGGCTCGAAGGCCGTCCAGCGCTTCGCGAGCGCATAGGCCGCGCGGTCGCCCTCGCGGTGCGGCGCCTCGAGGAGGCGGTAGCCGGTGGTCTCCGTGAACATGCGGTTGAGCGAACGGCTGTAGACGCCGTCGGTGTTCGGGTTCGCGCCCACGAGGGCCGTGTGTCCGCCGTGGCTGTCCGTGAGGAAGAGCTCGCCATAGAGGGCGTGGTTGCGCAGCCCCCAGGGCAGCAGCGTCAGGAACCCCAGCGCGCACGACAGCGCGGTGCACGCGGCGATCCTCCGCCAGGGCGCGCCCACCGCCCACCAGATCGGCGCCGCGAACAGCACCAACGGCAGCGCGACGGCGCGGACGTAGGCGGCGAGCCCCATGACGAGGCCGAACAGCACGGCCGCGCGCCATGGACGCTCGTGCGCGTCGCGCAGGAGCAACCAGGCGGCCGTCACGAGCAGCGCGGCCGCCGGCATGTCCGTCCCCATGACGCTGGAGACCACGACGCCGGCGGGCCAGAGCGCGCAGAGGAGCCCGGCCGCCACGGCCGACGCGCGATCGAAAAGGCGCGCGGCGAGGCCCGTGACGGCGGCCGTCGCGAGAGCGCCCGCCGCGACGCCAAGGAGCTTGCCGGCGAGTAGGCCCCCGCCGAGCGCCTGCACGACGGCGAGCGCGGCCACGTAGCCCGGCATGTAGATGAACTGGGGATCGAGCGCGCCGTGCTCGACGAGGTACGCAGCGGACTCCCAGTACATCGCGAAGTCGCCCACAGGATGCGTCGGCACGGCGAGCACCCACGCCAGGCGAACCGCGAAGGCCACGGCCGTCATCGCGAGCACGAGGCGCCGCGCGCTCACCGGTGGATCAGCCGCCATCGTCCGAGCTCGAGCGCATCCGCCGGCCAGTCGGGCAGCCGCCTCATCCAGGCGGTCGACCGGTCGTCGTCCAGCGCGGCCATCCAGCGCGCGCCCGTCACGCGCAGGGTCTCGGCGACGGTGCGCGAGGGCTCCCGCCTCATGGCGAGCGTGACCGATTCGGTCGCGGGAACGCCGCCGGCGGCCGCGATCGCGATCTCGTCGTAAGAGACGGGCTCGATCATGACCCGCTCGCCGGGAGCGCGGTGCGCGCGCAGGTAGGTCGCGAGCGCGCGATCCTCGGCGTCGAGGCGCGTGAGCGCGCCCAGCGACTCGGCGCCGCCCCACAGCCGCGCGCGGCCCCACCCGGCGACGACGAACACGGCGACCGCGAACGCCAGGCCGGCGAGCGGCACGACGACGTGCGCGGCGCGCAGGCGCGTGAGCGGCACCGCCGTCGCGGCGAACGGCAGCAGCAGCGCGCCCGGGACGAGGGCGAAGCGTGGCAGCGGCTCGAACCCGAGCCGCACGAGGCCTTGCACGAGGTAGAACGCGAGCGGCGCGAAGCCCGCGACCAAGACGACGCGCAGCACGCCAGTCGCGCGCGGCGCGAGCGCCGGGCGCACGGCCGCCACGAGGGCGGCGAGCGCGAGCGCCGGCGTCATCACCCCCACGAAGGCGAGCGCCCAGATCCCGAGCTGGCGCGCGCGCCCGAGCGCCGCGCCGTAGCGCGCGAGCGCCGCGGCCGCGAGCTGGGCGTGGTCACTCGAGATGTAGTGGAAGAAGAAGATCGGATCGTCGGTGGCGAGCGCGCCCCACGCCATCCAGGCCGCCGGCAAGGCGGCGGCACAGCCGGCGAAGACGGCGAGACCGCGCGCGCGCCGCGTCCGTGCCTCGCCCGTCGGACCGCGCGTGAACGCCCAGGCGGCGCCCACCGTCGCGGGCAGCGCGAGCCAGGCGTCGTAGCGCGTGACAGCGGCCAGCGAGGCGAGCGCCCCGGCGACGGCGAACTGCCCGAGGCGCGCCTCGTCGTCCTCGAGCGCGCGCGTGAGCCGCTCGAGCATGACGACGAAGAGCAAGAGGTAGAGCGCCTCGCTGGCCGCCGTCGTCGAGGCCTGAATGTGCAACGGAGAGGCCGCGAGACCAAGCGCCGCGAGCTCGGCGCGCGCGACGCCCACGAGCCGGCGCGCCAGCCGAATGAACGGCAGGAACGTCAGCATTCCCGCCGCAAACGACAGGGCACGCGAGGAGCGCGGCAGGTCGCGATCGAGGGCGGCGAGCGGAGCCATGAGCATCGGGTGCAGCGGACCGAATTGGCAGTAGGTCCGGGGGTTGGCGGCGCACGCGGGATCGAGCGCGAGGCGCTGGGCGACGAGCGCGCGCATGGGCGCGTCCCCCTGCTTGTTGTCGGCGAAGGGAAAGATCGCCGCCCGCAGGACGAACGCCAGCGCGAGCACCCGGATCGTGCCGCGCGACGCCTCTGGACCGGACTCCCAGGGCACCGCCGCGTCGCTCACGCCGAAGCCGATGCGACGGCGGCTCGCACGCGCGGCAAGGCCGCGGTGATCTCGGCGAGCGAGACGGCGCCCACGGAGACACGGAACCAGCCGCTGTCCTCGCCGAGGCCGAAGGCCTGGAAGGGCACGACGGCAAAGCCGGCGGCGTCGAGCAGCAACCGGCGCGTCGCCTCGTTCGTGTGGTCCCGGAGCGCGAAGCGGACGGACAGGTAGATCGCGCCCTGCGGCTCGATGACCTCGACGGGCAAGCCTTCGGCGCGCATGGCGGCGAAGCCTTGCGCGAGCGCGTCGAGGCGCTCGCGCACGCGCGCCCGCATCGTCACGTGATAGTGGGCGATGGCGGCCTCGTCGTCGAGGAACGCGGCCATGGCGACCTGTTCGGCCTTGGGCGCCCAGGCGCCCACGTGGCCCAGGATGTCGGCCATGCGCTGTCGCGCCGGCGGCGGCATGACGGCCCAGCCGACGCGCAGACCCGTCGCGGCGAAGCTCTTCGACGCCGCGTCGAGGAGGATCGCATACGGCGCCACGTCGGCGCAGACCTCGGGCGGCGTGGCGTGGCGTGCGTTACCGAACGTCAATTGCCAGTAGACTTGGTCGTAGCAGAGCCAGAGCGCCTTGCCGGCGTCGCCCCCGGCCTTCTCGCGGCGGCGGTTCTCCTCGACGACGAGCTCGCAGATACGGCGCAGCACCTCGGGATCGATCACGGTCCCCGTCGGGTTGAGGGGCGAGTTGATGAGGAGGAGGCGCGCCGAGGCGAGGAACGGGCGCAGCTCGTCGGGCGCGGGAAAGAAGTTCGTGTCGGCGCGGACGGGCAGCTCGAGCGCGCGCGCGCCGCACAGGTACGCGTAGTGGTTGTTGTTCCACGAAGGCACCGGATAGATCGCGACGTCACCCGGGTCGAGGATCGTGCGGTACGTGCCGTACAGCAGCGGCCGCGCGCCGCCCGTGACGAGTACCGACTCGACCGGGTACGCGAGATCGAGCCCGCGCGCATAAAAGCGCGCCACCGCCTCGCGCAGCGCGAGCACGCCGTCCGACGGCGGATAGTTCGTGTGACCCG
>DATKFB010000298.1:0-2031 GCA_035544435.1 Polyangia bacterium | reverse complement strand
CGGTCGTCCATGCGAGCGCTCGCACGACGACAGAGAGGAGGTTGATCGCGATCGCGACGGCAACCCATTGCCACACGACGGCGGTGAACGCGTCGCCGATCGCGCGAAAGCTCGGCCCGCGCCACCAGAAGAGCGCGAACGCTCCTCCCATCAGCAGCAGCGCAAGGACGGCTCGCCCGGCGAGCGAGGTCGGCGGGCGCAGCCGTTTCACGCCGCGGCGGCCTCGTAGATCGAGACGAGACGGGCCGCGATCGCGTCCCACGTGTACCGCTGCTGCATGAGCACGCGACCCGCGGCGCCCATGGCGGCGCGTCGCGGCTCGTCCTCGAGCAGCGACACGACGGCGTCCGCGAGCGCGGTCTCGCCACCGGGCGGGAATGCGACGGAGATCCCCGGCGTCATGACGTCACGGTATCCGGGGATGTCGGACGCCACCACCGGCGTCGCGCACGCGAGCGCCCGCGTCAGCACCATGCCAAAGCTCTCGCCGCCGAGCGACGGCGCGACGAGCGCCTTCGCCGCCAGGAGCTCCCCGGTGAGACGCTCCTGTGAGAGGAAGCCGAGCACCTCGACGCCGTCCTCGGGGACGCGCAGGCGGCGCATCAGCAGGCGCACGCGCAGCGGGTCGGCGCCGATCACACGCAACTCCGCCCCGGTGCGGCTGCGGATGTCCGGCCACGCGCGCAGGAGCACGTGCAGGCCCTTGCGTTGCTCGTGGCGGCCGGCGAAGACGATTCGGTTCTCCCTGTCGCGCGCGTCGGCTGAGGGGGGAATGAGAACGCCGTTCGGCACGATCTCGTAGTCGCCCGGCAACCAGCGCTGCGCCGAGACGCGCGCCATCTCCGAGACCGCGATGCGGTGGTCGAGCCGATCGGCGAGGAATCCCCACGTCTTCTTCGCGATGCGCATCCAGCCGAGCTCGCCGCTCGCGTGGAAGGTGGCGACCATCGGCCCCTCGTAGACGGCGAGCGCAGCGACGCACGGCGTCGGCGTCATCGGCTCGTGCAGGTGGAGCACGTCGAAGTGCTCGCGCCCGAGCGCGTCGCGGACGCGGAAGAACGAGCGCGGGCTGAGGATGATGTTCGGGAGCGACCCGTTCGCCGGCACGATCACGGAGCGGCCGATGGGGATGACGTCCGGAGGCGGCGGCCCGGCGCGCCCGTGGCGCGGATGGAGGGTGCGCGTGAACTGCCCGGGCGGGTCGTTGCCCATGATCGTCTTCACCTCCAGGCCCCGGCGGCGCAGCGCCTCCGCCTGGAGCTCCGCGTGTTCGACGACGGCGCCCCAAAACGACCACGAGTACGGCACCACGATGCCCACCTTCATCCCGACGGCCATTATCGTCGCCGGGTGCCGCGTCTCCGCTCGCCTCACGACCGCGAGATCCTGCGGCTGGCGCTACCCGCGCTCGGCGCGCTCGCGGCCGAGCCCCTCTATGTGCTCGTCGACACCGCCATCGTCGGCCACCTGGGACGGCCGCAGATCGCGGCGCTCGGCCTGGCGGGGACGGTGCTCTCGGGCGCCTTCACGATCTTCAACTTCCTCACGTACGGGACGACGGCCGTCGTCGCGCGCGCGTCGGGTGCGGGGCAGCACGAGCGGGCGGCTCGGCTGGCCGCGCAGGCGCTGTGGGTGTCGCTCGCGATCGGGCTCATCCTGCTCGTCGTGTGCGAGGCGGCGGCAGCCCCGCTGCTGAGCGCGCTCGGCGGGCACGGGCGGTCCGGCCACTTCGCGCTCGTGTACTTCCGCATCGCAGCGGCGGGACTGCCTGCGGCGCTCGTCGCGCTCGCCGGCCAGGGGTACCTGCGCGGCGTCTCGAACCTGCGCCGGCCCCTCGTCGTCGTCGTGGCCGCGAACGCCGTCAACGTCGCCCTCGAGGTCGTGTTCGTGTACGTGCTGCACTGGGGCATCGCCGGCTCGGCGGCGGGCACGGCCATCGCGCAGGCCGGGATGGGCATCGCGTTTGCGCGCGACCTCCTGCGCCCGCACGCCGGGTCGCGGCGTCCGAGCGTGCAGGAGATGCGACCGATG
>DATKFB010000297.1:0-8050 GCA_035544435.1 Polyangia bacterium | reverse complement strand
GAGTCCGTCAAGGCCGTGTCCGATCTCTTCGCGCCGCTGTCCGGCAAGATCGTCAAGGTGAACTCGCCGCTCGCCGACTCGCCGGAGTACGTCAACGAGGATCCCTACGACGAGGGCTGGATGATCCAGATCGCGCTCGCGAACCCCGACGAGCTCAAGAACATGATGGACGCCGAGGCCTACCAGGCCTTCCTGCGCGAGCAAGCCGAGTAGACGCGCTCGATGGCCGTCGATCTCGAGTCCAAAGACAGGTTCGCCGCCCGCCACATCGGCCCAGACGACGCGGACGTCGCCGAGATGCTCGCGGCACTGGGGTTGCCGTCGCTCGACGCGCTCGTCGCCGAGACGGTGCCGGCCGACATCCGGCTGCGCGGCGCGCTCGCGCTGCCGGCGGCCGTCACCGAGGCCGAGGTGCTGGCCGAGCTGCGCGCGCTCGCGCAGAAGAACCAAATCTGGAAGTCGTACCTCGGCCTCGGGTACTCCGACTGCGTCACGCCTCCCGTGATCCTGCGGAACATCCTCGAGAACCCCGGCTGGTACACGCAGTACACGCCCTACCAGGCCGAGATCTCGCAAGGGCGCCTCGAGGCGCTGCTGAACTATCAGACGATGGTCACCGAGCTTGCGGGCCTGCCGGTCGCGAACGCCTCGCTGCTCGACGAGGGAACGGCGGCCGCCGAGGCCATGCACATGCTCGCGGGCGTCGCGCCGGCCGCGCAACGACAGGGCGACGCCGAGGCGAGGGACGCGGTCTTCGTCGTGTCGGCCGGCTGCCACCCACAGACGATCGAGGTCGTGCGCACGCGCGCCAAGCCCCTCGGCATCGAGGTCGCGGTCGTCGCCGACGTGGGCGCCTTCGACTTCGCGCGCCGGCCCGTGTTCGGCGTCCTCGCGCAGTATCCCGCGACCGACGGCGCGCTCGGCACGGCCGCGGGCTGGCGCGCGCTGTGCGACGCGGCCCACGCCGCGGGCGCGCTCGTCGTCATGGCGACGGACCTGCTGGCGCTCACCGTGCTGACGCCGCCGGGCGAGCTCGGCGCCGACGTCGCCGTCGGCAGCGCGCAGCGCTTCGGCGTGCCGCTCGGCTACGGCGGCCCGCATGCGGCGTTCTTCGCCACGAAGGAGGAGTGGGTGCGCAAGCTGCCCGGGCGCCTCATCGGCGTGTCGCAGGACGCGCACGGGCAGATGGCGCTGCGTATGGCGCTGCAGACGCGCGAGCAGCACATCCGCCGCGAGAAGGCCACGAGCAACATCTGCACGGCGCAGGTCCTGCTCGCCGTCGTCGCCAGCATGTACGCCGTGTGGCACGGCCCGCGCGGCCTGCGCGCCATCGCCGAGCGCGTGGGCGGCCTCGGGGCCGTGCTCGCGCGCGGCCTCGAGCGCCTCGGCGTCAAGCTCCGGCACGGTCACTTCTTCGACACGCTCCGCGTCGAGGGCAGCGCCTCCGACGTCGAGGCCTGGCTCGCCGCCGCGCAGGAGCGCCGCATCAACCTGCGCCGCCTCGGCGCGCAGTCGCTCACGATCGCGCTCGACGAGGCCACGACGGCCGAGGACGTGCGCGCTCTCTGGGAGGTCTTCTCGGGCGGCAAGGCCATCTCGTTCTCGACGAGCGAGCTGGCCGCCGAGGCGCGCCTTCCCTGGTCGGCGGACCTCCTGCGCGGAACCCGGTACCTCGAGCACCCCGTCTTCAACACCCACCACTCCGAGACCGAGATGCTGCGCTACATGCGCCGCCTCGAGGCGCGCGATCTCTCGCTCACGCACGCCATGATCCCGCTCGGCTCGTGCACGATGAAGCTCAACGCGACGGCTGAGATGCTCCCCATCACGTGGCCCGAGTGGAACCGCCTGCACCCGTTCGCGCCCACGCATCAGACCGCCGGCTACCAGGCGCTCTTCAAGCAGCTCGAGGCGATGCTCTCGGAGATCACGGGCTTCGCGGCGACGTCGCTGCAACCAAACGCCGGCTCGCAGGGCGAGTACGCCGGGTTGCTCGTCATCCGCGCGTTCCAGGAAAGCCGCGGGCAAGGGCACCGCGACGTCTGCCTCATCCCGTCGTCGGCGCACGGCACGAACCCGGCCTCGGCCGTCATGGCGGGGTACCGCGTCGTCGTCGTCGCCTGCGACGACGGCGGCAACGTCGATCTCGCCGACCTCGAGGCCAAGGCCCGCGAGCACCGCGACCGGCTCGCGGCGCTCATGGTGACGTACCCGTCGACGCACGGAGTGTTCGAGCCCGCCATCAAGCGCGTCACCTCGATCGTCCACGAGCACGGTGGCCAAGTCTACATGGACGGCGCCAACATGAACGCGCAGGTCGGGCTCACGCGCCCCGCGGACATCGGCGCCGACGTCTGCCACATCAACCTGCACAAGACGTTCTGCATCCCCCACGGGGGCGGCGGCCCCGGCATGGGCCCCATCAGCGTCGCCAAGCACCTGGCGCCGTTCCTCCCGTCTCATCCGCTCGTGCCGACGGGCGGCGGACCGACGGGCATCGGCGCCGTGTCGGCGGCGCCCTGGGGAAGCGCGAGCATCCTCCTCATCTCGTGGACGTACATCCGCATGATGGGTGCCGAGGGGTTGAAGCGGGCGACGGAGGTGGCGATCCTATCGGCGAACTACATCGCCGCCCGTTTGAAGGAACATTACCCCGTCGTCTACCGAGGCGCGGGCGGCCGGGTCGCGCACGAGTGTATCGTCGACACGCGCCACCTCAAGAAGCTCGCGGGCGTCGAGGTCGACGACATCGCAAAGCGCCTCATGGACTACGGGTTCCACGCGCCCACGATGTCCTTCCCCATCCCCGGCACGCTTATGATCGAGCCCACAGAGAGCGAGCCCAAGGCCGAGCTCGACAGGTTCTGCGAGGCCATGATCGCGATCCGCGCCGAGATCGCCGACATCGAGCGGGGCGCCGCTCCCCGCGAGGGCAACGTGCTCAAGAACGCGCCCCACACGGCGGCCGCGCTGCTGGCCGCGGAGTGGCCGCACCCTTACGCGCGCGAGAAGGCGGCCTTCCCCCTGCCCTATGTCCGCGCGAGCAAGTTCTGGCCACCCGTGGGTCGCCTCAACAACGTGCTCGGCGACCGCAAGCTCTTCTGCACCTGCCCGCCCGTCAGCGACTACGCCTGACCCTTGCCCGGCGCCGCGCGTGTCCCGCGGGCCACGCTCCTGAATCGGGGCGGCACCCCAGTTGTCGGCGCTCCCCCGATGAACACCGTTTCAGCATCATGGAGACGTCAGCCACCGTCTTTCAACGCGGATTGGTGGACGCGCAACACGCCCTCAACGCGGCCTTCTACCGCTCGGCGCTCTTGACGCGCGGTGAGCCGAAGGAGGGCCTCGACGACCAGGAGACGATCACGCTGCTCAAGTATCAGTCGGACTTCGTGGGCCGCGACCTGCTCGACCTCGGGGTCGGCGCAGGCCGCACGACGCGGATCCTCGCGGGCCTCGCCCACCACTACGTCGCGATCGGCTACTCGACCATCGCGCTGTCCGAGCTGCGTCGCTCATTCCCCGAGCTCGAGGTCTACGCCGACGACATGCGTGACCTCGGCCGCTTCGGCGACGGCACCTTCGATTTCGTCTTCGGCCCGAACAACGTCCTCGACGCCGTCTCCCAACGCGGATCGCCTGCAAGCGCTGCGCGAGCTCCGGCGCGTGCTGCGGCCCGCGGGGCTGCTCGTCTTCTCGTCGCACAACCGGGCGTACGTCGCCGCGGCGGCCGGTCCGCCGCTGCGCTTCTCGCGCAACCCGCTGACGTTCGCGCGGCGCCTGCTCCGCTATTTGCGCAGCCTCCGCCTCCACGCGCGCATGAAGCCGTTGCGGCGCTTCGAGTCGGACTACGCGCTGCTCGACGATGCCGCACCCGATCACGCCCTGCTGCATTACTTCATCGGCCACGCCGCCGAAGAACGCCAGCCCGCGGCCGCGGGCTTCGAGCCCATCGACGTGCTCGACCGCGCGGGCCGGAGCCTCGGCCCGGGCGACGAGCAGAGCCCTCACTTACGTCGCGAGAAAGGCCGCCTAGCCGCACGCCAACCGCGGCCGCGCTTCAGTCGTTGTACTTGAACCACCGCATCTGGGCCGGGCCGTTCAGGTCGTAGAGAAAGCCGAAGTGGAACGTGATGAGGCCGTTGCGCTCGAGCAACTGGTGCGGCGGGTTCGGGAAAGGCTGCGCCTCCTTGAAGGCCGTGATGGCCTCGTCGTCGAGGAACTCGAGGCCGGACGGCAGCCCGACGCCGACGTTCGCGAGGTGGCCGTCGGCCTTGAGCTGGATGCGCAGCTCGGTGTAGCGGTTCTGGTGCCCGTAGATGACGCCCGTCGGATCGCGCCGACGGTAAGCCTCCTCGGGGTGCCAGTGCTCCGAGACCTGCTTCTTGACGCGGTTGAAGAAGGTCGCGAAGCGCCACTTCTTCGAGTTGAGCGCCGTCTCGTCGCCGTCGTCGATGTCCTGCAGCGCGTCCTGTGTGCCGCCCCCGATGACGTGGGCAAGCTGCTCCGAGGTCGGGATGAGCGCCGGCGAGCCGCCCGCGGGAAGGCCGCCGCCGTTCGCCTGCGGCGGCGCGTTCGCGCCGAGCTGCGCGAGCGAGCCGTCGGGTTGCATCTCGCCGGGCTCGCTGACGCCGTAGCTCGAGCCCGCCGGGCGCGCCTTCGCGAGCGGCCCGATCGGACCGTTGAGCTTGAGGGCACGGCCGAGATCGGGCTCGCGCATGGCGAGGCGGCCGTCGGGCCGCGCCGCCGCCGCGGGGCGCTCGGTCTCGACCGCGACGTCGCGCGCGCCCTGCCGCGCCTTCTCCTCGAACTTCCCAAGCTTGCGCGTCTCGTGCTCGACGGTGCTGTCGTGCTCGCCCGCGAAGCGCGCCTCGTCGGGCCGCCGCTCCTCGCGAGGCGCCGGCAGGTCGACGACCTGTCCCGGGGCCTTGACCGACTCGATCTCCTTTTGGGTCTCCTCGGCCTTGCGCTTCTCCTCTTCGCGCTCCATGTCGGCGAGGATCTGGCGGGCGGCGTCCTCGTCGACCATGCCGACGTCGATCGATTCGCCCGGGCCGCGCGCCGCGAGCTCCCGCTGCAGGTCCGCGTCGCGCGGCGCCAAGACGTAAAAGCCCACGCCCAACACGAGCCCGAGCTCCGCGTGCACGAGCACGGCGATGGCCGCCCAGAACGCCACCGAGCGCTTTCGGGCAGGCGGAGACCCTGATCGGGAGCGTCGAGCGCTCTCGGCCATGGCCTGACGATTTTGGGGAGGTTGGCGGGAGGGACTCACCTGCGACCTACCTTTTGGTTAGTGTAAGCCTCATTTGGCCGCGGTGACTATCGGACGAGCGGATTCTCGAAGGTCACGGGCATCGACAGTGAGATCCCAGCTGCCTCGGTGCGGCGTGGGAATGGCGCAGCGCGCAGCACGGCTTTCACGGCCTCCGCGTCGAACTCCACGAATCCCGAAGACTTGACGATGCGCGGCCCATCGCCGAGCGCCCCATCGGGCCGCACGACGAAGGTGACGACTGCCTCGCCCTGCTCGAGGCGCAGCGCGAGGACCTTGGGAAAAACCAGCACGTTCTGAACGCGCCGCTGGATCTCCTGCCGGTAGCGATCGTAAAGACGCTCACGTGTTCGCTCGACGGCGTCGGCCGCGAGCTCCTGCGGGCTGCGCGCGCCGTAAACGGCCGGCGCCGTGCCGTTGCTCGCGCGCGCCACCGCGCCCGGCCCCTGGCCAGGGCCGCGGCCCTGTCGCGTGTCGACGGCCGCGACGACGCCCGCGTGAGAAAAGTCGGTGATGCCGGGGTGCGCCTCGTTCGAGACCGCGCGCCGCGTCTGGTCGTCGGCCAGGCGGCCGCGCGCCTCGACGTCGAACATGCGCACGCCCGCCTCGACGTCGAGCGGACCGGCGCCGCGCTCGGGCGTCGGGACCGGGCTCACCATCGCGAGGTCGAGCGGGACGGTGCGTGCCGCGACCTTGGCGCCCGCAGCCGGGCCCGCGACGTCGGGCGGCGCGGGGGACGGAGCCGGCGGGGGCTCGGGCGCGGCGGCGCTCGGTACACGCGTCGCCTCGCTCGTGCGCACGGAGTCACCCACGCCCGTACGGGCCTCGCGCCTCATGGCCTGGGGCGACGACGAGCGCCGCGAGGTGCGCAGGCGCTGCGACTGCGCGTCCGTCGCGGCGTCGGCGACGCGCGACTGCAGCGTCGAGCGATCTCGCCGCGTCGCGAGCCCTGGCAAGCGACCGCCCGCCTCGCCCTGGTCGGCGGCGGGCGCCGCGCGCTCGCGGCTCTCGCCGTCGCGCGGCCCGACCGTCTTCGCGACGGCGTTGTCGCGCTCGCCCTCGGGAGCGTCGAGGGGACGCGCCACGAACGCCTCGTCGAGCGTCGGCAACGGCGGATCTGGGAGCGCCGCGGCGCCGGGCGCGGCCTCGTGCCAGAAGGCGTCGGCGCTCTTGAGCTCGATGGCCACCGCCTCCGGCTCGACGGGCGCCGGCTGCCGCGCGCCACCGCGCCACAAACCCGCCAGCACGACGACGTGCACGAGCGAAGAGCCAGCCACGGCCCACGTCCAGCCGGTCCAACCACTGCCCCGCGCGCGCTTGCTGTTCCGCCTCAACATCCGTGGTCCGGGAGCTCCTTTGAGGGTAGCATGACGCCCTTGCCCGTCATGCCCAGCGTCCCGGCTCACCTTGAGCGCCGCCTCACGCGCGACATGGGAAGAGCCCTCAACGATTTCCATCTCCTACAAGATAGAGATCGGCTCCTCGTCGCCATGTCTGGAGGCAAGGACAGTTACGCGCTGTGCGTGCTGCTGCGCGACTTGCAGAAGCGCGCGCCGATCCGCTTCGAGATCACGGCCGTCCACGTCGATCAGGGTCATCCCGGCTACGATGGCGCGCCGCTCGAGGGCTGGCTGCGCGACGAGGGCGTTCCCTACCGCGTCGTACACGAGGATACCTACAGCATCGTCACCGACAAGATCCCTGAGGGCAAGACGTACTGCTCGCTGTGCTCGCGCCTGCGCCGGGGAATCCTGTACCAGGCGGCGACGGACCTCGGGTGCAACAAGATCGCGCTCGGGCATCACCGCGACGACGCGCTCGAGACGCTGCTCCTCAACCTGTTTTTCGGCGGCAAGCTCGCGACGATGCCGCCCCGTCTCGTGAGCGACGACGGGCGGCACGTCGTGATCCGACCTCTCATCTACTGCGCCGAGGCCCACCTCGCCGAGCTGGCGGCGGTGCGGAGGTTCCCCATCCTGCCCTGCAACCTGTGCGGCTCGCAGAGCGAGGCGCAGCGCAAGCACATGAAGGCGATGCTCGCCGAGCTCGAGGTGAAGCACCCGACGCTGCGCCAGACGATGCTCGCGGCCATGGGCAACGTGAACCCGTCGCACCTGTTCGACAAGAAGCTCTTCCCTGCGCACGACCTGCCGCGCGAGAGCGACGCGACGGGCGTGATCGCTCCGGCGGCGCTGTTGCGCGCGACTCGCTAGGAGCCCGTCTGCGCAGCCACAACGCGCTCACGTCGGGACCTCCACGCCCTTCCCCTCCACCCCGCGACCTTCGGTCGCAACCCCTAGGCCTAGGCGATCCCCGAGCGCGTCGTCTTGCGGGTGCGGCCGCCGACCTTGGTGGAACCGGACTTCGAGGCGCCGACGTCCGACGTCTCGTCGGCATCCTTCTTGTCGAGGCGCCGCGTGAGCGCGATCTCGAGCGCCTCGTCGACCGTGCGCACGGGCTTGACGGTGAGCTTGTTCATCACGTGCGGCGGCATCTCCGAGAGCTCAGGCGCGTTGCCCGCCGGGATGATGCACGTCGTGATCCCCATGCGCGCGGCCGCGAGCAGCTTCTCCTTGAGGCCACCGATGGGGAGCACCTTGCCGCGCAGCGTGAGCTCGCCCGTCATGGCGACGTCGTGGCGCAAGGGGACCCCGGAGATGAGCGAGACGAGCGAGCACGCCATGGCGACGCCCGCCGACGGCCCGTCCTTGGGCACGGCGCCCGCCGGCACGTGGATGTGGATCTCGCGGCCCGCGTAGAACTCCGTGCCGAGCCCGA
>DATKFB010000296.1:0-2914 GCA_035544435.1 Polyangia bacterium | reverse complement strand
ATCTTCACTCTGGCGCCGACAACCATGGTGTCGTTGCGGAAGGCCCCATCCCCAATGCTGTCACGTCGGTTCAAATGGCGGAAAGCGATAAAGCGCCATCCGATGATTTCGGCGTGGCCCTTCGTCGTCGTCATCCTGATCCAGATGGCCGTTGGCGGCTTCAGCGTCTTCGTCCTCTCCGGCACACGCGCCTTCGTCACCGGCGAGAGCCTCTGGTCGAAGGGCCAGCACGAGGCCATCTACTTCCTCAACCTCTATCTCGACACGGACGAGCAGAAGCACCTCGACGCGTTCCGGCGAACCGTCGCTGTCCCGCTCGAGTACAGAAAGGGCCGTCAGCTCCTCGAGGCACGGCCACTGGACAGGGTCGCCGCCCGCAGGGCCTTCGAGAAGGCCGGCAATCCGCCGGAAGACCTCACGAGCCTGATCTGGATGTTCTGCAACTTCCGCGGCTTCTCCTATCTCGAGGAGGCGATCGCCCGTTGGAAGGAGACGGATCTTCCGATCCTCGAGATCGACCGGATGGGCGAGACCGCAAGCACGGTCCATACGCCGGCCGAGGCAGCGGCGCTGCGCGAGCGCCTCGTCGAGATCGACAACGAGATCACCCCAAAGACGATCGCCTTCTCCAATGCCCTCAACGCCGGGGCGCGGCTCGTGGAAACGCTGCTGATGCTGTCCAATTTCGCGCTGGCCGGCGTGCTGGCCTGCCTGACCGTCTGGCGCGTCGGACGCGTCCTGGCGCAGCGGCGACAGATCGAGAGCAAGCTCGCGTGGCAGGCCTCGCACGACGAACTGACGGGGCTGCTCAATCGCCGGGCGTTCGAGGAACGCCTGGGACGGTCGATGCGGCCGCCGCGCACCGGGGCGCCGTCTTCCCGGACGGTCATGTTCGTCGATCTCGATCAGTTCAAGATCGTCAACGACACGAGCGGCCACGAGGCCGGCGACGCGCTGCTGCGTCTCATCTGCCCGGGTCTCGAGGCGGTGCTCGGCGAGGACGCCGTGCTCGCGCGCCTCGGCGGCGACGAGTTCGGCATCTTCCTCTGCAACAAGGACATCGGCGAGGCGCTCTTCTTCGCCGAGCGCGTGCGCGCCGCGGTCGAGCGCGTCAGCTTCATCTGGAACGGCCGCCGGTTCGGCGTCACGGCGAGCATCGGCCTCATGCACGACGCGACGGGCAACGTCTCGCGCGACGACATCATGCGGGCGGCCGATGTCGCCTGCTTCATGGCCAAGGAGAAGGGCCGCAACCGGGTCCATATCCACCGCGAGCAGGATCTCGACCTGAGCAACCGGGTCCGCGAGATGAACTGGGTGCAGCGCATCCAGCACGCGCTCGACGAGGATCGCTTCTCTCTCTACGCGCAGGAGATCGTCGAGCTGAAGGAGCACGACGCGTCGGGCCTCCATGTCGAGATCCTGCTGCGCCTGCGCGACGAGTCCGACCGGATCGTGCCGCCGACGAGCTTCCTGCCCGCGGCCGAGCGTTTCGGGCTGATCAAGCAGATCGACCGCTGGGTCGTCCTCAATACCTTCCGCTGCCTGAAGGAGCGCGCGGCGACGCCCCGCGCCGAGCCGATCGCCTGTTGCGCGATCAACCTGTCCGGCCCGACGATCGGCGACGAGGCCTTCCTGAGCTTCCTGGAAGCGGCGTTCGCCGAGTTCCGCATTCCGCCGGAGAGCATCTGCTTCGAGGTGACGGAGACGAGCGCGATCCTGGATCTCAACGCCGCGCGCCGCTTCGTGCAGGCACTGCAGGCGTTCGGCTGCACCTTCGCGCTGGACGACTTCGGATCCGGGATGTCGTCCTTCAACTACCTGAAGGAGCTGCCGATCGACTTCGTCAAGATCGATGGCAGCTTCGTCAAGGGGATGCTGCGCGACAGCGCCGACCGCGCCATGGTCGAGATGATCAGCCACGTCGGCCACGTCATGGGCAAGCGGATCATCGCCGAGTTCGTCGAGACAAAGGCGATCGCCGAGGCACTGCGGGAGATCGGCGTCGACTACGGGCAGGGCTACGGCATCGCCAAGCCCAAGCCCTTCGACGCGAGCTTCAAGGGCGCCGCCGAGTGGCAGCCGGCGCTGCCGACCCGGCTCCGCAAGCTGACGGCCTAGTCGGCCGCGACCGGCGCCGCCCTGCCCGCCTATGCCGCGGCGACGGACATCTGCTTGTCGTAAGAGGCTTCGACCTCGGCGGCGGCGGCGCCGAACAGCGCCAGCCCCTGGATCACGAGATCCTCGATGCGCTGCGGCGAGCCCGACTCGTCGTAGGCGCGGGCGAAGTCCATCACGATGTCCTCGTGCGACGGCTCGCCGTCGTGCGGAACCGTGTGGACCTCCATCCAGATCGCCCGGCGCCTGTCGAACAGGCGCGTATAGCCCGGCGCCGTGGCCAGCATCTCGCCGAGCGCCTCGGCGATGAACTCGGTCGAGGCGAGCGCGCCGGCGAAGAAGACGACGAGGTCGTCCGTCGTCGTCGCGTCGATCAGGCGCTGCACGAGCGGAAGCGTCTGCTCGGCCTGGAGCATCTCGTAGCTCAGGCCGAGATTGCGGGCGTCGGCCTCCCAGTGCTTGGAGTGCCGGAACTCGTCCTTCTGCATGTCGAGGAGGCCGGCGCGCGCCTCCTCGAAGACGCCGGCGATCTCGCTGTCGCGCAGGGTGCGAATGGTTCGCGCGGAGCCGGCCAGCGTCTCGCGCGACTTGCTGCGACCAAACTTTGCGTAGAGCGGCGCCCGCGGAAGATTGGCGGAGTTTGCACGACGGTCGATCGCCTTCTCGAAGTCGCGCGTGAACGGCCAGAAGCCCTGGCTCAGGGCGATCGCCGCCGCCCGATCGCCGTCGCGGCAACGGCAGATCAACGACGAACTCGATATCGTATCCCTCGCTGCCTCCTCGAGGCGGTCTATGT
>DATKFB010000295.1:0-2496 GCA_035544435.1 Polyangia bacterium | reverse complement strand
TCGCCCGCCAGTTCGGAGGCGGTGGGCACGCGAAAGCGGCTGGCGCGCTCATCTCGGGCAGCCTCGAGGAGGTGCGCTCGCGTGTCGTCGGCGCCGCGCGCGCGTTCGTACACCCTCTTGGGCTCGCGCCGCACAACGGCGTGCCTGCGGACGACACGCTCGCGCTGTAAGTTTCGCTCATGGGGCGCCCCGAGCTCATCGAAATCCGTATTCGTGAAGTGATTGTCGCGCTTCGTCCGTTGCTCCGGATCGAACCCGAGGCCGGTTGCATCGAGCTCGTCCGGTTCGACGCCGAGTCCGGTGTCGCCAGCCTGCGCGTGTCCGGCGGGTGCCCCGATTGCGATATGCAGGTGACCGCGCTCTTGAGTGGCATCGAGGCGCATCTCAAGCAGCGTGTGCCGGAGATCCGCGCCGTCCAAGCGGTCGGCTGATGGCGGACAACCTGCAAGACCGCGTACGCGCCGCGCTCTCCCGCGTGCGGAACCCGCGACTCGGCGTGAACGTGCTCGACGCCGAGATGATCCGCGACATCGCGATCACTGCGGACGCGCGCGTTCGCCTGACGCTGCTCCTGACGCCCGAAGACGACGCCACGTTGGTGCGAGACGTCTACTCGGCCGTCGCGGCGGTCGACGGCGTCGCGGATGTCCGCGTAGATCCCAAGGAAGCCTCCGCGCCGCCGCCCCCGCCTCCGCCGTCCCCGCGACGGATGCTGCCCGTCATGGACGCCGCGCCAAAGGCGCCGCCGCGTCCTGCCGCGCCGACGCCGAGTGCGTATCCCAACCTCGGCCGCATTATCGCGGTCTCGAGCGGGAAGGGCGGCGTCGGGAAGTCGACCGTCGCCGTGAACCTCGCGGTGGCGCTGGGCAAGTCTGGCGCTCGCGTGGGCCTGATGGACGCCGACATCTACGGCCCGAACGTCCCGCGCATGCTGGGCGTCGGCGCGCCGCCGCCGGTGGTCGATCAGCGCATCATTCCGCTGGTCGCCCACGGGATCAAGGCGATCAGCTTGGGCTTGCTCATCCCGCGCGATCAGCCGGCAATCTGGCGCGGGCCGATCGTCATGAAGGTCATCGGGCAGTTTCTGAAAGACGTCGACTGGGGGCAGCTCGATTTCTTGATCGTCGACATGCCGCCGGGCACGGGCGATGCGCAGCTCTCGCTCGTGCAGACGACGCACGTGCACGGCGCGATCATCGTCACGACGCCGCAAGCGGTCGCCACCGGCGACGCGCTCCGTGGCGTGAAGATGTTCGAGCGCGTGAATGTGCCCGTCATCGGCATCGTCGAGAACATGAGCTACTTCGAGTGCCCGCACTGCGGCAAGCCTTCGCCGATCTTCGGCGAGGGTGGGGGCGAGCTCCTCGCCAACGAAGTGGGCCTCCCGCTCCTCGCCCGGATCCCGCTCGATCCGCGCGTCGTTGCGGGCGGCGATACCGGCGCCCCCATCGTCGTCGCGGCGCCCGACTCGAGCGCCGCCGTCGCCCTCACGGCCCTCGCGGCCCGCGTCACCGACACCGTCCACGCTGCCGTAGGCGTATGAGCGCCGCGCCAACGGGCGCGACGCCGAACCCGACGACTCCAAGCCTACCAGTCGACCCGTACGACGGCGCGGTTCCGGTGGCGCCACCAGAGCCGTCGTTACTGCGCGATCCCATTGCTCGCGTGGTATGGCGCGTCGGCCTCCCGGCCGTCGCGTCGAATCTGCTGATGGTCATATTCAGCGTGGTCGACGCCTTCTGGGTCGGCCAACGCCTCGGCGCCGTCGCGCTGGCGGCCGTGACCACGTCGCTCTTCTGGATCTGGCTCTTCATCTCCATCGCCGAGATGATCGGCGTCGGCCTCACGGCAGTCGCGGCGCGGCGGCACGGCGAGGGCCGTCCCGATGAAGCGGCGCAAGCGGTCGGCGATGCGCTGGTGTACGCGCTCGGTCTCGGCGTCGCCGTCGCCATCGCGGGAACGATCTGGCTCCCGGCGCTGTTTGCCGCGATGCACACGCCGGCCGAGGTGACCGCGCTCGGCAAGATCTACCTCGGCACGTACCTGCTCGGCGCCCCGGGCATCTTCTGCTACTTCGCCGTCGACGCCGCATTCCGCGCGCGCGGCAACACGCGGACGCCGCTGCTCCTGCTCGCGTCCTCGGTCGCGATCACGCTCGTGCTCGACCCCGTGCTGATCCTCGGCCTCGCCGGGGCGCCGAAGCTCGGGCTCATGGGCGCCGCGATCGCCACGGTCAGCGTGCGCGGCGCCGCGTGCATCGCGGGGATCGCCCTGCTGATCCGCCGCGACCTGGTGCGGTTCACGGCCCTCGGCCGACGCGCACTGCACGTACTCGGCACCATCACACGGGTTGGCGCGCCGACTGCCCTGACCGGCGTGCTGTTCAGCCTGATCTATGTGATCGTGACGAGGACGGCGAGTCAGTTCGGGACGCCCGCATTGGCCGCCATGGGCCTGGGATTTCGGGTCGAGAGCTGGGTCTACGTGATCGGCGTC
>DATKFB010000294.1:0-4217 GCA_035544435.1 Polyangia bacterium | reverse complement strand
GTTCGAGGCGCCCGTGCTCGTCGACACCTGCGGCACGGGCGGCGACAACTCGCACTCCGTCAACATCTCGACGCTCGCATCGTTCATCGTCGCGGGCTGCGGCGTCGTCGTCGCGAAGCACGGCAACCGCGCCCAGTCGTCCCGCTCGGGCTCGCACGACGTGCTCGAGGCGCTCGGGCTCGACGCCGCGCCGGCCCCGGAGCTCGCCGTGCGCTGCCTGCGCGAGGTGAAGCTGGCTTTTCTGTTCGCGCCCGCGCACCACGGCGCCACGAAGCACGCCGCCGGCCCGCGCAAGGAGCTGGGCGTGCGCACGATCTTCAACCTGCTCGGGCCGCTCACGAACCCGTGCGGCGCGCGCTTCCACGTCAACGGCGTCTTCGCGCGCGATCGCTGCGAACTCCTCGCGCGCGCGCACCTCGTGCTCGGCTCCGCGCGCGCTCTCGTCATTCATGGCGCGCCCGGCCTCGACGAGTTCGCCCCCACGGGCACGACCCACGTCGCCGAGCTCAAGGACGGCGTCGTGCGCAGCACGGACGTCACGCCCGCCGACTTCGGCCTGCCGCCCGCCGATCCCATCGGCATGCTGGGCGGCTCGCCCGAGTTCAACGCCCTCGTCATCAACGAGGTCCTCTACTGCGTGCCCCAGCACGAGGCCGTGCGCACGGCGGCGCTTATGACGGCGGCGGCGGCGCTCTACGTCGTGGGCGCGGCGTCCGACCTGCGCGCGGGCGCCCAGCGCGCCTCGGCCGCGCTGTCGAGCGGCGCGGCGCGCGCCGTGCTCGACACGTTGCGGGAGCTGACGCCCAAACCATGATCCTCGACGAGATCCTGGCCCGTACGCGCGCGGATCTGGCTGTCCGGAAGGCCTCCCGGCCCCTCTCGGACATCGAGAAGGCGCTGCCCGCGGGCCCCTCGGTGCGCAGCCTCGCCAAGGCACTGCGCCCCGGCGGCAAGAACGCAGGCACGGGCGCGACGACGGCGGGCGCGGCAACTGAGCCTCCCACCGCCGGCGTGGCCTGCATGGCCGAGTTCAAGCGGAAGTCGCCGTCGTCGTGGTGGATTCGAGAAGGCGCGAAGGCGGGCGAAATTGCGCGCGTCTACGCGACGTCCGGCGCCGCGGCTCTGTCGGTGGTCACCAACGAGCCCTTCTTCGGCGGCACGCTCGACGACCTCACCGCTGCGCATGCCGCGACGAGCCTTCCCGTCATGTGCAAGGACTTCATCGTCGACGCCTATCAGCTTGCCGAGGCCCGCGCCGCCGGCGCCGACGCCGCGCTGCTCATCGTCGCGGCGTTGTCGGACCCCGAGCTCTCGGCTCTGATGGCCGTGGGCGAGCTCTATGGCCTCGAGCTGCTCGTCGAGGCGCACGACGCCGACGAGGTCGCGCGCGCCGTAAAGGCCGGCGCCTCCATCATCGGGCTCAATAACCGCGACCTTCGGACATTCAAAATCGACCCCGAGCTCGCGGCACGCCTCCGCCCGCAGATTCCCCCTGACCGAGTGAGCGTTGCGATGTCGGGCATCAAGCGGGCCGCGGACCTGGAACAGGCTCGCCTCGCGGCGATCGACGCGATCCTGGTTGGAGAGGCCTTGATGCGGGCGGACGACTGCGGCGCGGCTCTACGCGAATTGCTCGCTCCCCCCGGTCGGGGGGGCAGGGCGTGACGCACGAAGGAAAAGGCTGCGGAAGACGGGCGTCCGGCCTAAATTTGTGGGCGAGAGTGACGTGTCGCTAATTGGAGATATTCTCAAGGCATCGCTCGAGCGCTTGAACGAGCGTAAGGTTGTGCGTCCGATCGCGAGCCTCAAGACAGAGGCCGCGAGCGCGCCAAAAGCTGCCAAGAGTTTCCGCGAAGCGCTCGAATCAGCGCCCTTCAGCATCATCGGCGAGGTCAAGGCCCGCTCTCCGAGCGGCGGGACGATGGATCCCGACAATGTTCGCCATGCCCTCGAGGTCTATCGCGACGCTGCCTGTGTCTCTGCAATTTCAATCCTCACGGACCAGAATTACTTCGGCAGCTCCATCGACGACCTCGCCGCCGCCAGATCCAAAACGAGCAAGCCGATCCTGCGAAAGGACTTCATCGTCGACGAGTATCAGGTCTGGGAAGCGCGCGCCTTCGGTGCCGACGCGATCCTGCTGATGGCCGGCGTTCTGGCAGCCCGCGAGCGAGGGCGAATCCAGGGCCTCTATGACCTCGCCATCGGCCTCGGAATGGACGTGCTCTTCGAGATCGGAATGAATGAGGAGAGTATTGGAGCGCAGGTGAAGAGCATTCCCTCCGATGCTGCAATCTGGGGGGTGAACTCACGTCGGTTCAAGACGAGCCCCTTTTCCGTGCGCGCACGACTTGGGAGGCTTCTCGGGAGGGACTTCTCGACGAATTCTGCCAGGCACCACGACATGATTAAGCGCGTTCCACCCGGAAAGCTCGTCGTGGCCGAGAGCGGAATCGAAAAGGCCTCCGAGGTGCGTCAGCTCGCCGATTGCGGTTATAGAGCCGCTCTCATTGGAACGGCATTCTTGCGCCGGGGCGCACAGGTCGAGAAGGTGATGAGCGAGTTCGATCTCGAGATCGCCAAAGGGCAGTCCGAACCTGGCATTCGCCGCGTCCCAGAAGTGCAAGCAACCTGATGTCGTCCCACGCTCTGGCGGACGCGACCCACGTGTCAGCGCTGGGTGTCCTCGTGAGCCCAGCATTTGGGTCGGCCCGATGAGCGCCGCCCGTCCCTTCCTGGTCAAGGTCTGCGGCGTGACCGCGCCGGCTGACGCCGAGCTCGCCGTCGCGGCCGGCGCCGACGCCATCGGCGTCAACCTGTGGCCGGCGTCCAAGCGCTTCGTCGACGACGGCACGGCGCGCGACGTGCTCGCGGCCATCCCCGAGGGCATCCTCAAGGTCGGCGTGTTCGTGAACGAGGCGCCAGCCGATGTCGCCGCGCGCGTGGCCACGCTCGGCCTCGACCGGGCGCAGGTCCACGGGGACGAAAAGGCCGCTGCGTTCGAAGGCCTGGACAATTGCGTCCTCATCCGCGCCGTGCGCGTTCGGGACGAAAAAACGTTCTCCCTCGAGGCGGCGTGGGAGCCGGGCCTGTGGCTCTACGACGCGTTCGCGGCCGGCTACGGGGGCAGCGGCCTGCAGGCCCCTTGGCCGCTAATCGCGCGGCTCGGCCGCCGCCCCTTCCTGCTCGCGGGTGGGCTCACGCCCGACAACGTCGCCGCCGGCATCGCCGCCGTCCGCCCCGACGGCGTCGACGTCGCGAGCGGCGTCGAGAGCGCCCCGGGGCGCAAGGACGCGACGCGCCTCCGTCGCTTCATCGAGGCGGCGCGCGCCGCCTCGCGCGAGCGATAGTCCCCGCCACAATGAGCGCCTCCCCCGTCGCCCCACGTCCCGGCCGCTTCGGCGAGTTCGGCGGCCGCTACGTCTCCGAGACTTTGATCCCGTCGCTCGACGAGCTGTCGGCCGCCTGGGCGGCGGCCAGCGCCGACCCCGCTTTCTCGGAGGATCTGACGCGTCTGCTCACGGAATACGTGGGCCGGCCGACGCCGCTCAGCTTCGGCGCGCGCCTGTCGGGAGAGATCGGCCGCGACGTGCGCATCTACCTCAAGCGCGAGGATCTCTGTCACACGGGCGCGCACAAGATCAACAACTGCCTCGGCCAGGTGTTGCTCGCGCGCCGCATGGGCAAGACGCGCATCATCGCCGAGACGGGCGCCGGCCAGCACGGCGTCGCTACGGCCACGGCCTGCGCGCTCTTCGGGCTGCCGTGCGAGATCTACATGGGGGCGACCGACGTCGAGCGCCAGTCGCTCAACGTGCTGCGCATGAAGGTGCTGGGCGCGAAGGTCCACGCCGTCACGGACGGCACGGCCACACTCAAGGACGCCATGAACGAGGCGCTGCGAGACTGGGTGACGAACGTCCGCACCACCCACTACGTCATCGGCAGCGTCGCGGGGCCGCATCCTTATCCGATGCTCGTGCGCGAGCTGCAGGCGGTCATCGGCCGCGAGGCGCGCGACCAGATCCAGGAGGCGGAGGGCCGCCTGCCCGACGCGTGCGTCGCGTGCGTGGGCGGCGGCTCGAACGCCATGGGCCTCTTTTGCGCGTTCATTCCGGACGCCGTCGTGCGGCTCTTCGGCGTCGAGGCGGCGGGCGACGGCATCGACACGCCTCGCCACGCGGCGACGCTCGCCAAGGGCCGCGTCGGCGTGCTGC
>DATKFB010000293.1:0-15024 GCA_035544435.1 Polyangia bacterium | reverse complement strand
CGGCCAGCGCGAGCGCGGCCAGCGCGAGCGAGTCGACGAAGCGGCCGGGGCGAGGCGATGAGGCGAGCATGGGCGGGCCATCGGTTACCACGCGTGTGCCGTTTGGTAAAGGCCAGCCGCGCGCGCGCGACTTAAGGTAGGTTCCCGGCATGCGGCTCATGCGACGTTTGATTCGTTGGGCGGGCGTCCTGGTTGCCTCGGGGGCGTTGCTGTTCGCGGCCTCGGGCGTCGCCAAGCCCGTCAAGAAGAACCCCGTCGAGCGCGAGGCGGAGGCCTTCCTCGCGTCCGTGTCGAGCCTGCTCCAGCCCGTCGCGACGGTCGCCGACAACGTCGACTGGGTCGCGTCGACCGACGTCACGCCCGAGCACACGGCCCAGCGCGCAGGCGCCGACAAGGTCTACGCCGCGCTCGTCGGGTCGAAGGTCATCATCGAGAAGACGAAGGGATTCCTCAAGACCGAGAAGCAGCTCGACGACGTCACGGCGCGCCAGCTGCGCAAGCTCCTGCTGGCGGCCGCCGAGAACCCAGGCACGATCCCCGAGATCGTCGCCAAGCGCGTCGAGGCCGAAGCGCGCCTCTCGAGCGTCCTCGACGGCTACGCGTTTTGCCTGCAGCCCAAGGCCGGCGGCGGCTGCCTCAAGCCCACGACGGCGAACGGCATCGACGACCTGCTGCTCAAGTCGCGCGATCTCGCCGAGCGCCAGCGGGTCTGGACGGCGTCGAAGGAGATCGGCCGGTCGCTCAAGCCGGGCCTCGTCGAGCTCGTGGGCCTGCGCAACCAGGTGGCGCGCGAGATGGGCTACAAGTCCTACTTCGCGCTCAAGGTCGCCGACTACGGCATGACGGTCGACGAGATGATGGCCCTCCTCGACGACACGCTCGCAACGACGAAGCCGCTCTTCGACGGCCTGCACTGCTGGGCCAAGAACACCCTCGCGGCGCGCTACAAGCGGCCCGCGCCCAAGCTCATCCCCGCGCATTGGATCGGCAACCGCTGGGCCCAGTACTGGCCCGGCCTCGTCGAGGAGACGAGCCTCGACCCGCTCTTCAAGGGCGCGTCGCCAGAGAGCATCGTCAAGAGCGCCGAGACCTTCTACGTCTCGCTCGGCTTCCCGCGCCTGCCGGCGACGTTCTGGGAGAAGTCGGACCTCTACCCCGTGCCGCCCGGGCTGTCGCGCAAGAAGAACGCCCACGCCTCGGCCTGGCACATCGACTACGACCGCGACGTGCGCTCGCTCATGAGCGTCGAGGCCAACGAGCAGTGGTTCGGCACGGCCCACCACGAGCTCGGGCACATCTACTATTACCTCTCGTACAGCACGCCCGAGGTGCCGTTCCTCCTGCGCGAGGGCGCGAACCGCGCCTTTCACGAGGCCGTGGGCGAGCTCGCCAAGCTCGCGAGCGAGCAGCCGCCCTACCTCGTCAAGGTGGGCGTCATGCCGGCCGGCAAGGAGCCGAGCCCCATCGGCTGGCTGCTGCAGTCGGCGCTCATGGAGTCGATCGTGTTCACGTCGTTCTCGGCGGGCACGATGAGCCACTTCGAACGCGACGTGTACGACGCCGAGCTGCCGCCCTCCGAGTGGCAGAAACGCTGGTGGAGCTACGTCGCGCAGTACCAGGGCGTCGTGCCCCCGGGCGCCCGCTCGGACGACCTGTGCGACGCCTGCACGAAGACGCACCTCATCGACGATCCCGCGAGCTACTACGACTACGCGCTCGCAACGCTCATCAAGTTCCAGCTCCACGACCACATCTGCACGAAGATCCTCAAGCAGGACGTGCGCGCCTGCAATTACCTCGGCAGCAAGGACGTGGGCGACTTCCTGCGCGGCATCCTTTCGAGGGGCGCGACGCGCGACTGGCGCGCCATCATCAAAGAGGCGACGGGCGAGCCGATCTCGCCGCGCGCCATGATGGCGTACTTCGCGCCCCTCACGACCGAGCTCGAGAAGCGCAACGCCGGAAAGGACTGCGGACGCTGAAAGGCAGGCTTCACGTCGCACCGCGAATCGTTGTAGCCGCGCTGCCCTTCCTGGCGGCCCTCGGCGCGGCGATCGCGACGGGCTCTCCTCTCGGCCCCCTGCCCGCGCCGCGCGGCGATCGGACGAGCGCCATCGAGACGCCCGCCCCGCGAGCGCCCGCGAGCTCGCCGGACGCGGCACGGCCGGCCGAGCCGGCGGCGCGGCAGCGCGGCGTCGCGCTCGGCATGTTCGCCGAGGACGTGAGCTTTTCTTACGGTGGCCTGCTCGCCGAGATCGTCGCGCTCGGGGCCACCCACGTCGCCCTCGTTGTGCCCCTCTATCAGACCGACGGCGCCCGCGACGACCTGCACCTCGACACGCGCCTGTCGCCCACGCTCGCGCTCGTCGCCGAGACGATCCGGGCGGCGCGCCGAGACGGCCTCGAGGTCACGCTCTTCCCCATCGTGCGGCTCTCGGCGCCGCGCGCGGGCGAGTGGCGCGGCACGCTCGCGCCCCGCGACCCGGCCGCCTGGTTCCGCCGATACGGCGAGGTGGTGGGCAGCCTGGCGGCGCTCGCCGAGACAGCCGGCGCCACGCGCCTCGTCGTCGGCAGCGAGCTGTCGACGCTCGACGGCGAGGACGCCCTGCCGCGCTGGCGCCCGCTCGTCGAGCGCCTGCGCGGCATCTTCTCGGGCAAGCTCGTCTACTCCGCGAACTGGGATCACTACCGCGACGTGCGCCTCTTCGACCTCGTCGACGAGGAGGGCGTCACGGGCTACTTCAATCTGCGCGAGCCAAACGCGCCCCCGGACGACGCCACGCTCGAGGTCGGCTGGCGCCGCGTGCGGCGCGAGCTCGAGACCTGGCACGCCGGACACGCGCGCGCCTTCCTCTTCACGGAGCTCGGCTACCGCTCGCGCGCGGGCGCCTCGGCGACGCCGTGGGACGAGGGCTCGTCCGGCGCGCCCGACGCCGAGGAGCAGCGGCGCGCCTTCGCGGCCTTCCGGCGCGCGTGGGCGGGCTCGACCCTCGTCGACGGCCTCTACGTCTGGAACTGGTACGGCTGGGGCGGGCCCGGCACGACCGGTTACACGCCGCGCGGCAAGCCCGCCGAGCTCGAGGTCCGGCAGCTCCTGCAAGACCTCTAACGGGCAGCCCGCGCGCTCACTTCTTTCGGGTGGTCTTTTTCGGAGGCGCCGCGAGCTCCTTCTGGCCGCCGGCGCCCGCTTGCATCATCTCCTTGATGACGCCGCCGGCGTTCACGAAGGCCGTCGGGGGAATCGTCATGTCCACCGACCACGACTTCCCACCGCCGTCGCCGCCGGCCGAGCCGTAGAGCGGGATCGCGCCGACGTCGGTCTTGGCGAGCACCGCGAGCCTCGGGTCGCCCTTGCCTTCCTTGTCCTTCAGCAGGGTCGCGACGAACGAGAGCACGGGGCCGATGTCGAAGTGGAAGAACGCGTCGCGCCCTTTGGTCGCCGCGAGCGTTTCGGCGAGCGCGCCCGTGGGCGCGCCCGGCTTCGCGGCCGCGAGCTTGCCGAGGCTTCCCTTGGCGTCGTGCCCAAAGGTCATGAGGAACCGCGTGCCCGAGACGGCGACGTAGGCGTCGAGCCCCTTGCCGAAGAGCTTTTTGACGATCCCGGGATCGAGGCCCACGTCCTTCTTGAAGGTGAGCGTGTAGTGGAGGGTCTTGAGATTTCCGACGGTCTCCTTCTTGACCTTCCACTCGAAGAAGGGAACCTGCCCGACCTGCGCCTCGAGCAACGCGACGCCGGCGTCCCGATCGAGCTTGACCAGGGCGGCGCCGAGCGCGGCGGCCGCGGGCGCGTCCTTGAGCGGATACGAGAGCTGCCCCGAGAACAGCGGCGCCTCCTTCGCGAATCCCATGGCGAACGAGGTCTGCCCGCCGAGCGCCGCCGTCATAGCGTCGTGGAAGGCCAGCGCCGACGGCACGCCCTTGGCCTTGCTCGCCGCGAGGCGCTCGCGCTGGTGCGCCATCTGCGCGCGCAGGAAGGTCCCGATGCTCGACGCCCCCACGAACGTCGGCGTCGTCTTGCCCGCCGCCAAGAGCGTGCCGTCGAGCGCGTAGGGGTGCACGTCGCGCGCGACCGCCTCGAGCTTGGAGCCGGCGCGCGAGCGCAGGCGTGCGCGCAGCGCGAGGCCCCGCGTGCCGTCGACGGCCATCCCGAGCTCAATCGCCTCGGCGTCACCCGCGAGGGAGAGCATCTCCTCGAACGTCTCGAGCTGGTGCCGGCTCGTGGGCGCCTGCGCGGACTGGGCCGCCTCGATCTGCGCCATGACGAGGGCGAGCGCGGTCTTGACGTCCGTGCCGTTGGCGCGCGCGATGACGTCCGGGTAGAGCACGGCCATGACGTCCTCGGCGACGGCGTGACGCGCCTCCTCGGCGAGTCGGGCGCCTCGGGCGAGCGCCGCGACGTCGTCCGAGAACACGATGACGGCGCCGTCGCGATAGATCCAGCCGCGGCCGCCCGCGCCGTTGTCGATAAGGACGACGTCCCCACGTTTTACGATCACCTTGCCGAGCGCCGCGACGACGCGCGCCGCCTGGTCGCTGCCGCGAGCCGCGACGGCCATGACGGCGCCCGTGCCGCCCACGGCGCCCGTCCAGACGACGGCCGCTCCGGCGGGCGCGCCGAGATCGAGGTTGGCGGCGACCTCGGGCGGCAGGCCCGCTTGTCCGAGCAGCATGTCGCGCAGCCCCGCGGGATCTATGGGCAGCGGCACGGCCTTCGCGACCAGCGTCGCGCCGTTCGTCAGCAGGCGGTCGAGCGACGTCACCGAGATCGCCGACAGCTCGAGCGCGCGCGCGTCGGCGGCCAGCATCAACTTGACGGGCGCCGCGGCCGGCGCGAGCACCGCCCCCGCGGCGGCCGGCCGCGCGGCCGTGCTCTTCGCCGCGGGCGTCGGCCCCTGAGTGGCGCAGGCGCCCACGAAGAAACTTGCGAAGACACTCGCGAAGCCAAACACCGTCGGAATGGGGCCCGCAGCCACACGACACCGGAACCCGCGCGCACGACTCGATAGGTTCGGCATGGCCCGGGAGAATACTGCTACATGACGTCGAGCCCCAGGAATTTCCGGACGGCGAAGTAATCCTCGCTGACCGAGTAGGCCAGCAGATCCTTGAGTCGATCCTTCGGGCTCACGGTGCTGCCCCCGAGCGGCTCCGTCGAGATCACGCGCGCCGCCGACGCGAGATCGTTCGTGAGCGCGAACCCCACGCGCGCCGCCGTGAGGTCGGCGGCGGCCATCCAGGCCGGAATGTCGATGGTGTCGCCCAGCGCGGCGACGAGCTTGCGCCCCACGGCGCCGAGCTGCTCCGCGACCGCCTTGGGCACGAGGCGACCGAAGTCGGATGCGAGGCGCTCCACCTCGCCGTTGTGCGCGCCGCTGCCGATGGGCGTCCCCGCGAGGGCCAGCGCCGCGCGCAGCGCGACGTCGAGCGCGGGCGCCGACGGGACCGCCGAGCGCACGAAGCGCTCGGGCCGCAAGAAGGCCATGCGCTTGCCCATCTCGAAGACGAGCTCGGCCTCGCTGCCCCGCTGCTCAATCCCCTTGCCGATGACGAGCGCGGGAGTGAGCACACCCTTCTCTTGCAAGTTAACGAGCGTGAGGCTCTGCGGCTCGCTCTCCTTGAAGAAGAGGTCGGGCGTCGCGAGCTCGAGCGTCTCGGCGACGTAACGCAGGATGCGCGTGGGCACGCGCTGGTCCGTCCCGACGTCGACGCGCTCTTTGCGGCGCAGCCCCACGACCTGGTGTTGTTGAGCCGCCGCCGCCGCGACGAACGGGCCCAGCAGCATGAAGATCGCGTCGATGAAGCGATCCTCGTCGGGGTGTACGACCTTGAGCCACGTGTCGTCGTTGAAGGGGCGCTTGGCAGCCCGGAACTCGCGCGGCCGGTGCGTCTCGTAGAAGGTCTCGAGGGTCGAGTCGGCCTTGTGCAGGAAGGACAGCGTCGCGGCCACGCACCAGAGCTTGTCGTAGGCGCCGACGTCGCCGTAGAGCTTGCCGAGCGCGAGGTAGGACGCGAGGCGATCGGGGTTGTGCGCGACGATCCACTGATGCTCGGCGATGGCCTTGTCCTGGTGACCCGGCCCCGCGGCGACGTGAACGTCCGCGAGCTGCTCGTGGCGGAGGACGTTGCCTTCGTCGAGCGAGACGGCCACCTCGAGCGCCGTGGCCGCCATCTCGACGTCCTCGAGCTGCGTCAGCGAGACCTCGCCGAGGCCGCTCCACAACCGGAGTCGGAGGCCGGGCAGGCCGTCGACCGGCAAGCGCTTGATCATGCGGCGGTAGTTGCGCGCCAGCTCCTTCCAAGCGCCCACGTCCGCGAGCACGCGCTCGATGGCGTCGAAGGCCTTCGTGAGTTCGGGCGCGTCGTCGAGCGCGCGGTTGAGCAGCACGACGGCGCCCGCCGGATCGTCGAGCTCGTCGCGCCGGATGAGGGCGGCCGCGTACAGGACCTTCGCGCGCACGGCCGGAGCGTCCTCGAGGTCGGCCAGGCCCTCGAGCGTCGCCGCGGCGTCCGTCCACTGCTCGGCCGCCGTGTAGAGATCGAGCAGCTTGTGCAGCGCCTGTCGCCGCGCGGGCGCGACCGCGAGGACGGCGCGATAGGCGGCGATGGCGCCCTCGACGTCGCCGAGCTTCTCCGCCGCGAGATCCCCGAGTTCCTCCCAGAGTCGGGCGCGTGTCTCGTCGTCTTGCGCGAGCGCGAGCAGGGCGCGCTTGTCGGTGGCGACCGCCGCGTGATCGCCCATCTCCGCGTGCAACTTGGCGACGGCCGCCGCCACGCGCGCGTTCGCGGGCTCGAGCCCGAGCGCCAGCCCGTAGTAGGCGAGCGCCGCATCGCGACCGCCCGCCTCGGCTTCGCAGCGTCCGAGGCGCTCGTAGAGCTCGACGCGCTCGGCGACGGGCAACGCCTCTGCGCGCTCGACGGCGGCGGCGTAGAGCGTCGCGGCCTGCCGCCACTCGCCGCGCTGCTCGCGCAGCGCCCCGAACCCGCGCAGCACGGCGGGCGCGTCCGGCGTGAGGCCGTGCGCCGTCTCGTAGGCGCGCACCGCCTTGTCGAGGTCGCCGAGCCGGCGCGCCGTGTCGCCGAGCCGCGCGTGCAAGAGCGCCGCCGAGGCGGCCTTGTCGCCCGCGCGATCGGCCTTGCGCGCGAGCATCTCGAGCACGGGCTCGAGCGCGGCCCAGCGTTCAGCCTGCTCGTGGAGCGCCGCGAGACGCTCGGCGGCGAGGACGTGCTCGGGGTCGACGTCGAGCGCGCGGACCAGGAACTCGGTGGCCTGCGCGACGTCCTCGAGGCCGTCCTGGTAGAGCGCGCCGAGGTCATGGAGGAGCCGCGCCTTGTCGATGAGGTTGGTCGTGCGCGCCTCGGCTTCGCGCATGAGCTTGGCTGCGCGCAGGAGGTCGCCCTGGCGGCGATAGAGCGCGGCGAGCGCCCCGAGCGCCGCGAGGTTGCCCGGGTCGAGCTCGAGGACGCGCGCGTAACGTGACTCCGCCATGGCGCGATCGTCGAACCGCTCGACGGCGAGCGTCGCCGCGCGCACGAGGGCGTCGGCGCGCACGGCCGGCTCCCGCGCGACGCGCGCAAGCTTTTCGAGCGCCTCCGCGGCGCGGGCCCAGCGCCCCGCCTGCTCGTGCAGCCGCGCGAGCGCCCCGAGCGTCTCCTCGCTCTCGTCGCCGAGGGCCTCGGCGTCCTCGTACGCCTCCGCGGCGCGCGCGGCGTCGCGCAGCTCATCGGCGTAAACCCGCCCGAGCTCGGCGGCGAGTGCCCGGCTCTCGGCGTTGCTGGCGGCGACACCGCGCCGACGCGCGAGCGTCTCGGCGAGCGCGAGGAAGCGCCTCGAGTCCCGATAGACGCGCGCGAGCGCGCGAAACGCCTCGACGTCGTCGGGCGCGAGCTGGAGGATCTGCTCGAGGGCGTCGGCGGCGCGATCGAGCCCCGTGCCGCCCGCGCCTTGCGCGCCGCGCCGCTCCTCCCAGCCGGCGGCCACTCGGCGCAGCAGCGCCATGCGCTCGGCGTCCGGCGGCGCGAGGTCGGCGAGGCGCTCGAGCACGCGCAGAACGTCGGCGTCACGGCCCTGCTTTTCGTAGAGCTTCTCGAGGGTGCGCAGGGCCGCGCGATCGTTGGCGTCGGCCGCGAGCACCGCCTCGAGCTCGCGCGTCGCGGCCTCGACGTCGCCGAGGCGATCGGCGAGCAAGTCCGCGCGCTCGCGCCGCACGCGCGCCGCGACCCCCGGATCGGACGCGCGGCGGGCTTTGTCGTCGAGCCAGCGCACGAGCTCGGCCCACCGTTCGGTGCGACGCGCGAGCTGGAGGGCGGCGTCCCGGGCCTCGTCTTTCTCGGGGGCGTCCGCGAGGATGCGCTCGTAGGTCGCGAGCGCGGCCGCCGGGTCGTCGAGGCGCGCCGCCTGGACGTCAGCGAGCTGCAGGCGCAGCTCGACGGCCCGCGCGGCGTCGCTCTCGAGCTTCGCTGCCTTCGCGAGTGCCGTCGCGAGCTCGGGCCAACGCTCCCGCCGCGCGAGCAGGTCGACGAGCGCGCGCGTCGCCGCAACGTTGCTTTCGTCGAGCGCGAGAGCGGCCTCGTATTGGGCGACGGCGTCGGCGAGCTGATCGAGCTCCTCGGCGTAGACGCGCGCGAGCGCCAGCCTGTACGGCAGCGCCGCCGCGCCGCCGCCCGGGCCGCCCGCGATCTCATCGACGAGCTCGACGTAGTCCGCCGCGAGCTCGGCCCAGAGGCCCGTAACGGCGGCCGCCCGTTCGAGCTCGGCGCGCAGCCCCTCCGCGCTCGGATCGCGACGGAAGGCGGCTTCCAGCGCCGCGAACCCGCGGTCGGCGGCGTCGAGCTCCTCGCTGTAAAGACGCGCGACCTCGCGCAGCGTCTTCGTGCGCTCGTCCCGATCCTTCGTGAGCTCGGCGCGCCCGAGCAGGAGCTCGACGACGTCGTCCCAGCGCTTCTCGGCGCGCAGCGTCGCCTCGGCGCGCGCGAGCGCGGCGCGCGGCTCCTCGTCGGCGGGCTCGCGCCGCCAGATTTCGAACCAGCCGGCGACGTCGTCGGCAGCGGGACGCGCCTCGTCCGCGACGGAACGCCACGCGTCGCGCAGCGCCGCGAGCGCGGCCTCGACGCCCTCGCGGCCGGCTGGACCAGGCACGATAGTCAGGCCGAGCTCCGCGCCGAGGACGTCGGCCTCGAGCGCGGTCGCGTCGGCGAACAGGAAGTGTGGGCCGCCCTCCGCCTCGGCGAGCACGCGCGTGACAAACGCGAGATCCAGGTCGCCGGGCGCGAAGCCCACGAGCACGAAAGAGCGACGCCGCGCGAGCTCGCGCAGCGATGCCAGCAGCGCCGCCCCGAGGCGCGCGCGCTGCGCGGCGGCGCCGACGACCAACGTCTCGGGCGCGGCCGTCGTGCCGCAGAGGTTCAAGACGAAGCGCGGCGCGTTCGTCGCCAGCGGCGGCGCATCGACGTGGGCGAACCAGGGCTCGCCGCCCGCGCCGCCGACGCCGGCCCCGCCCCACAGATCATCGAACCCCGTCGAGATGACGCCGCGCCACGGGATGGCTCCCGCGGCCGCGATGAGGTCCGGCGTCGCCGCGCGCACGGGGTACGCCTCCTTCAAGACGTCGAACGCTACCTCGCGCGCGAGTCGTTCACCGAGGTAGGCGACCAGCGCGCCGTACCGTCCCGCGGTCGCGAGCGCCTGCCATTCGCCGCCGGAAGGCGCGTCGCCGAGCCGGCCCATGAGCCGCCGGGCGAGCTCCTCCCACCCGGGAGCGCCCGCGAGCTCGGAGCAGCGCAGACCCGCGACGAGGACTGTCTGGCGATGCTTGAGACGCTCGAGCAGCGAAGGGGGGATCTCGATCATGGGCAAGGTGCCCTCCTGCGACCTCGGTAGATACCGCGAAAATCGGCGCAAGGACAGCGAGCACGACGACGGCGCTCGCCGCTCGCCAATCGGGAGCGAGCGTCGACGCGCGTGTCTCCCGCGCGTCGAGGTTGCGGCGGCCCACCCAGCTTGCTACCGTGCCGTTCACCATGACGCGCGACGGCTCCGCCTTGCTCACGTTGGTGGGGGGCGCATGCTTGGCAATCTCGTGCAGCGGCGCCAGCCCCAGGGACATCAACTTCAACACCGACGCCGAGAGCGGCTTCGAGCCCCCGCCGCGAGAGACCGCGAGCGATATGAGCGACGCCGGTGACCTCGACGCTGCCGCGGGAGCGGCGGGCGGAGCTGCAGGTGCGACCGCCGGATCCGGCGGCGGAACGGCCGGAGAAGCGGCGGGCGCGGGCGGCGCGGGCGGCGGCACGGCGGGAGCGGGCGGCAGCGGGGTCACCGACGGTGGGAACGCTTGAACCCAAGCTGGACAATGCTCCCGATCTGGTCCAAAACGGCGATAATCGAACGGCCGCAGTGCTGACCGACTGACGGCCGGAGGAATCGAATGCAGGTTGTTTGCGGCAACTGCCAACTCACGTTCGACACTCCCGAGGGAGCGACGGGGCTGGTTTGCCCGATCTGCCGCAATCCCCTCCAGGTCGAGGCGGCCGCCGCCGGCAACGGAGCGGCCAAGCCCGTTCGCAAGATCATAGACTGGAACGGCGGGACGCTGACCGACCTCATCGCCCTGCTCTCGGCGCCTGCCGTGTCGGCGCGCGTCGAGGTCATCCCCGTCGGCGCCGACACGCCCATCGGCGAGGTGCACCTGGTCGCCGGCGGCGTGTCTGACTCGATCTACGCCGGTGAAGCCACCGACGATGCACTCGACAAGCTGCTCACGATCACGCCGGCGCGGTTCCGCGTCGACCCCCGCCTGCCGAACCCGAAGACCGGCGAGCTCGGCACGCCCGGACCCGAGGCGGGCACGCTCGACGGCCGCCCGCTCGCGCACCTCATGCGCTACTGCGAGGACTACGTCATCACGTGCGCGATCGACGTGTGGCGCGGCAACGAGACGGCGCGCGTCGACTACCGGCGCGGCGAGATCAGCGGCGTCACCGTGGGCGGCATCGACGCGCCCGAGCGCCTCGCCGAGGTCATGCAGTGGGCGTCCGGGAACTATCGCCTCAACCTGCCGCCCATCCAGCTGCCGGCCGTGGCGCCCAAGCGCACGACGGCCGGCGTCATGCCCATCGTTGCACCTTTGCCGCCGTCTTCGCCCGCGGCGCCCGAGCCCACATCGGGAGGGCGCGCCGGCGCCAAGACGATCTTCGGCATGCCGCAGTCCGAGATCGCCGCCGCGCGCGCCGCTGCCGAGGCGATCATGCAGGCGCAGGGCGTGGGCACGCCGGCGCCGCCCGACGTCGCGCCCCCGCCCGTCGCCGACACGGCGCCGGTGGCGGTGCCGCCCCCAGCGGCCGCCCCCGCGCCCCTCGCCGCGTCGCGCGCGAGCGCCACCAAAACGATGTTCGGCGTGCCCGCCCCCGACCTGCCCCAGGGGTTCGCTCCGGTCGGCGCGCCCCTCGCGGCGGCGCCTGGCGCCTCGGCCCGCGCGACCGAACCGGCGCTGTCCGCCGAAGCGGGCCAGGCAGCGGTCGTGGAGAGCGAATCGGCGCGCGCCGAGCGCATCATCAAGACGGGCGCGCGGAAGGTCGCCGTGCCCGCCCCCGAGATCGGCGCGGCGACGATCATCGGCACTCCGGCGCCCGCCGCCGCGAAGGAGAGCGGCAAGGACGTCGGGCGAACCACTCAATTCGGCTTCGAGGCCCGCCCCTCGGGCGTCCCCAAGAAGGTCGACCCGAAGGGCGACAAGAGCGAGAAGACCAAGCCCGTTCGGGCCCCTGCCGCCTCCCGCCAGACGGAGCACCCCACGGCGCGCTCGATGGAGCGCCAGGGGCCCCTCTGGACGTACGTCGGCGTGGGCTTCGCCTTCGGCCTCGCGTTGCTGGGCATCTACCAGCTCGTCGGGCGGCTCGCGCACTGACCCAAAACGCGCGCCGCCCCTGCGCCCTTCGGAGGAGCGATGTTGGCTGACATCGTAGATGCCTACCGCCGGACGCGAAAGCCGCGCGACATCCTCTGGAACCGATTCGTGGCGCGGCCGCTCGCGGCCGTGTTGCTCGTGCCGCTCGCGCGTACGCGCGTCACGCCCAACCAGGTGACGCTCGCCACACTCGTGGTCTTCGCGGCCGGCGCCGCGATGCTCGCGCTCCGCCCCGAGAGGGGCGCGCTCGTGGGCGCCGCCGCGATCCTCGAGCTGTCGTACGTCCTCGACTGTGTCGACGGCCAGCTCGCGCGCTGGAAGGGAACGTCGTCTCCCGTGGGCGCGCACCTCGATTTCCTCATGGACGAGATCAAGGCCTTCGTGCTCGTGGCGGCGGTCGCGCTCCGCCTGTGGCGCGGCACGCGCGCCGACGCGTGGCTCGTCGAGGGCCTCCTCGGCCTCGTCGCCGTCGCGACGGCCATCAGCCTCACGACCTTCGTGCGCAGGCCCGAGTACGCCGCTGCGACGGGCGCCGCCGTCGCCCACGGCGCCGGCGACTACGGCGCGGGCTTCGAGCCGGTCTCGAGCGCCCTGCCGGCGACCGGGCGCCGCTCACCCCTTGCGCTCGTCGAGGCCGTGGGCCGCTTCATCGTTCACTATCCGAGCTACATTGTCTTCGTGGCGCTCGCGAACCGCATGGATCTCTTCCTGCACGCCTACGTCGGAATGAACGCCGCCTATGCCGCTCGCTCGCTGCTCGGCATCGCGCGCAAGCTCGGCCGAGGCGCGCCCGGGGGCTCCGCGTGAGCGGCGGCGGCGCGCGCAAGGCCGTCATCGTCGCCGCGGGCCGCGGCCGCCGGCTCGGCCCCGAGACCGACGAGATCCCCAAGTGTATGGTGCGCGTCGCGGGCCGCGCCATTCTGCACCGCCAGCTCGAGGCGCTGCGCGCCGCGGGCGCCGACGACCTCGTCATCGTACGCGGCTATCTCGGCGAGCGCATCACCACGCCCGCCTCGCGTCCCCGCTTCGTGGAGAACCCGGACTGGGCCGAGAACAACATCCTCGCGTCGCTCATGTACGCTGCGCCCGAGCTCTCAGGCGGGTTTCTCTTCTCGTACTCCGACATCGTCTTTGCCCACGAGCACGCCAAGCGCGTGGCCGAGGCCCCGGGCGCCGTCGCGCTCGTCATCGACCGGCGCTGGCGCGACGCCTACGTCGGCCGCGAGCTCCACCCCGTGAGCGAGGCCGAGCTCGCGCGCGTCGAGGAGACTCCCGACGGCCCGCGCGTCACGCGCGTCGGCAAGCGCCTCGTCTCCGCCGAGGAGGCGGCCGGCGAGTTCATCGGCCTCGCGCGCTTCTCGCCCGAGGGCGCCGCGGCGCTCTCCGCCGTGTGGCGCGAGGGGCTCGCGCGCGGGCTCGAACTGCCCTTCGGCGCCGCCGCCACCCTGCGCAATGCCTACCTCAGCGACGCGCTCAACGCCCTCGCCGAGCGCGGCGTGCCGCTCGTCCCCGTCTTCGTCGACGGCCGCTGGCGAGAGATCGACACCGAAGAGGATCTCTCGCGCGCGCACGCCGTCGTCGACACTTGGGATTGACGCCGTGCCGGGACCGGATCCCTCGCACTGGCTGCACCGGCTCACACCCGCCGAGTGGCTCGCGGCGGCCGACACCGAGCTCGAGCACGCGGCCGAAGCGCTCGCGCGTCGCGCCGTGCGCCCCGGCGTCACGCACGCGCGCCGCGCCGCCGGCATGGCGTGGAACGCCGTCCTGGCAGCCGCGCCCGATGCGCCGACCGGCGACGCGCTCGTCGCCCGCTTCGGGCGCAGCTACATGGAGCACGTCGCCGCCCTCGCCGCCGCGACCGACGCCCCCGCCGAGGTCCGCTCCGCCGCCGCGCTCCTGCGCGACACGCCACCCGCGCCGCCGGCGCTCATCACGCTCGGCAAGCCCGACGTGCGCGCCCTCGAGGCTGCCCGCGCCATCATCGCGCACGCGCGCGCCGCCCTCCCCTCGGGTTAGCAAGATCAAGTCAGCGAGAATGGATAAGTGACGACCTGGCTGCCGTTCGACGGCGGGAATCGGATGCCGCCCACGACGCCCTTGATGCAGCCGTAGAGCCCCCCCTTCTGCAAGATCGCCGGCGCCTCGACGCGCACGCCGCGCACGTTGCCCGTGCGCTGGACGCGAAACTTCACGGTGACGTGCCCCGGGACCCACGTCTCTTCGTCCGGCCGCGCGCGCGCGATGCAGGTCAGGATGGCGTCCTCCTTGGTGCGGAAGCGCGCGTCGATCTCGTCCTGCGTAAGCTCGTGCGAGCCGCTGTCGTCGGACATATCGAGGTGGACGACGTCCGGCCGCGACAGGTCGTCGCCCTGACCTACGATCTTGAGGTCGGCCGCGCTCAGCTTGATGGGCTCCGGCTCGTCCATGACCGGCGCCGCCGCCAGCGGGCGACCACCGCCGGACGGCGCGTGGGTGTCGCCCAGGTTCGCGGGCGACGCCTCGGTGGGCGACTCGGTGGCGCCGAAGACGTCGTTTCGCGCGAGCCGCAGCGCACCGCGGCGGTGGCGTTTCCTCTTCGCCTTGACCTCGCGCGGGGGCGCGCCCGCGTCGGCCCGGACGGGCGTGCGCGCCGCCGCGCCGCCGTGTTGCTTCCAATACGTGTAGCCGCCGAACGCCAGCGCGGCGACGAGGAGACCGGCCAGGAATCCCTTCATCGTGCGATGCCGCAGAGCCTACAGGATTCGCGCCGACCCCTGTGTCATTGTTTGAGCGTGGCTCTCCCGCGCGCGCAGGACGTTCGGCGGCCGCGGCACGGACGGAACCGCCGCGGGCTCGTGGCAACCTTCCTGCTCGCGGCCGCGCTCGCGGTCGCGCCCCGCGCGCCCGCCAAGGAGCACACAGCGGCCTGTCCGGAGCTCGCGGGAATGATGGCGCGCGTCCGCGTGGGCCTCCAGGCGGCCAGCGGGCAACGGCTGCGCGGCTCGTCGCTGGGTGCGTATCAAGTGCTGCACTCCACGGCGGCGAGCATGGCGCACGACAGCGCGGGCCGCCGTTGCGGCGCTGTCGGCCCGACGCTCTCGGCGGCCGTGGCGCGTGCCGACGCCGCGCCCACCGCGCT
>DATKFB010000292.1:0-2583 GCA_035544435.1 Polyangia bacterium | reverse complement strand
CCCGTGCCCAAGCCGCAGATCGACCTGTCGTTCCCGCGGTACGTCGCGGCCCGCAAGGGCGCCGCCGACGCGCGCGCCCGTGAGGGCTCGGTCTACGCCTACGGCGGCGACCTCAAGGTGCGCGCCACCCTCGACCGCATCCGGCCCGTGACGCTGGCCGTCGAGGCGGCCGTGCGCCTGTGGCAGACCGTCGAGCGGAGCCGGATGCTGGGCACGGCCGTCAAAGTCACGGGCAAGCAGTTCCCGCGCGTCTTCAAGCTCGTCGAGACGTGCGCCGACACGCTGCGCATCCCGTTGCCCACGGTGTATGTCTCGCCCAACATCGGCTCGCTCAACGCGCACACCTTCGGGACGGCCGACGATCCGTGCATCGTCGTCAACGCGGCACTCATCGATCACCTCTCGGAGCCCGAGATGTTGGACGTCCTCGGGCACGAGTGCGGGCACATCCAGAACAACCACGTCGTCTACATGACGACGCTGCACTTCCTCAAGCACGCCGCCAACCTGTTCCTGCGCTGGAGCGTCAAGCCGGCCGTGCTCGCGCTCAACGCCTGGGCGCGGCGCGCCGAGATCACGTGCGACCGCGCGGCGCTCATCTGCACGCGTGACCTCGACGTGTCGATCGCGTGCCTCGTCAAGCTCGCGCTCGGGTCGCGCAAGCTCTACAGCGACATCAACGTCGAAGAGTACCTGCGCCAGCTCGAGGAGACGAGCCGGTCCGTGGGCCGGTTCGACGAGCTGATGCACACGCACCCGTACCTGCCGAAGCGCGTCGCGGCGCTGCGCCTCTTCGCCGAGACGGCGTACTACAAGAGCGTCGTCGCGACGCCCGGCAAGGGCGGCAAGGCCGCCGGGGGCGGCGCCAACGGCGTCGGGGGCGCGGGCGAGCCGCCGGGGTTGTCGAAGGAGGAGTGTGACGCGCGCGTCGCCGAGATCCTGGCGGTCCTGCGATGACGGCGCCCGAGAAGCCTCCCTTGAAGGCTCCCACGAAGACGCCCGCTAAGCCCTCGACGAAGGCGGCGAACGGCGCCTGGGCGTCACTCGACGAACGCAAGGCCGCCATCCGCGGCGTGCTCGTCGACGTGGCCGCGGCCGCCGAGGCGGTGGGGTTGCACTCGGTGGCGCGCGACGTGCGCGAGACGCGCCTGCCCAAGCTCGACGAGGAGCGCTTCACGATCGTCGTGCTCGGCGAGTTCAACCACGGCAAGTCGACTTTCATCAACGCGCTCCTCGGCGCGCCGGTGCTTCCGACGGGAATCACGCCCACCACCGCCGTGCTCTCGCACATCTCCCACGGCGCCAAGGAGAGCGCGACGCTGGTCTTCGAGTCCGGCGAGCGCAAGCCCGTTGGCCTCGAGAAGCTCGCGGCCTGGCTCACCGTCGACGGGCTCGCTGAGCAGTCGACTGCGGGGAAGGCGGGACAGACAGGGCAGGGCGTCCACCACGTCGAGATCACGCATCCCGCGGCGGGCGCCGGCGGCAACCTGGGCGACCGGGTCACGATCGTCGACACACCGGGCGTCAACGACATCAACGAGCAGCGCGCCGAGATCACCTACGGCTACCTGCCGCGCGCCGACGCCGCCGTGTTCTTGCTGGACGCAACGCAGATCCTGAGCGCCTCCGAGCGGCAGTTCCTCGAGGAGCGCATCCTGCGCTCTTCGCGCGAACGCCTGTTGTTCGTCGTCGCCAAGTCCGACCTGCTCACGGCGACCGAGCTCGAGGAGACGCTGGCGTTCGCGCGCAAGCACCTCGCGCGCATCGTGCCCGAGCCCGTCGTGCTGCCCGTCTCGGCGAAGCGCGCGCTCGCCAAGGACGACGCGTCGGGCCTGGGCGAGGTCGTCGCGGCGCTGGGCGCGACCGTAGCCCACGAGCGGCGCCGCGTGCTCCTCGACAACGCCCTCGGCGACGCGACCCGCCTCGCGGCCTTCGTGCGCCAGAGCCTGGCGATCCGGCGCAAGTCGCTCGAGCTGCCCATGGACGAGCTCGAGACCCGCATCGGGCGCGCCAAGGACAAGCTGCGCTCGGGGCAAAAGGCGCTGCAGAGCGCGGCCGAGACCATCCGCGCCGAGACGGCGGCGCTCAAGGCGCGCGTGCGCCAGGATCTCGCGGACTTCACCGCCGAGTTTCGCGCCCGCCTGCCGAGCGACATCGATGCCCCCGAGATCGACGGGAACGACGTGCAGCGCTACCTGTCGTTCTTCGTGCAGGACACCTGGAAGGCGTGGACCGAGGCCGAGGGCGAGCTCGTCGCTGCCGAGCTCGATCGATTGGCCGAGCAGATCATCCAGGTCACGAACGAGAACATCCAGGAGGTCGCGCAGAACGTGTCGAACGAGCTCGGCGCCTCGGACACCAAGGTGCCCATCGTCGTCGACACGTTGAAGTACGACGCCTCTGTGTTCGCGCTCGGCGCGCTCGGCACGACGGTGTTCCTGTTCGTGAACTCGATGGTGGGCGGCTTGCTCGCGCTGTCCGCGCCCGTGCTGGCCTTCATTCTCAAGGGCCGCGTCTCAGCGGAGATCAAGTCCGAGGCGCGCGAGCAGGCGCCGCGCGCCGTCGATCGCGTCGCGGCCATCG
>DATKFB010000291.1:0-3261 GCA_035544435.1 Polyangia bacterium | reverse complement strand
CTCGTTCTCCGCGAAGGCATCGAGGATCGCGAGCTGGCTCTCCGGATCGGTGAGCGACTGCTGATCGTGCTGGGAGGCGATGTCGATGAGGCCCGCGACGTGCTTCGCGAGGTCGCCCGCCGTCGCGAGGCCACCGCCGAGGTGCGCGCGTCCCCGTCCCTGGCGCGCTATCACGCGCCGCACGACGAGCCCGTCGTCCAGTTCCTCGGCGCGGCCGTCCTCCTCGAGCTTGGCGCGCGCCACCCCCCGCGCCGGCAACGCGATGATGGCCTCGACGCGCGCCTCGTCACGCCCGGCGCGGATGACGTCGGCGCCCGCGCGCGCGCCGCGCAGCAGCGCCATCGCCTCGACGACGATGCTCTTCCCGGCGCCCGTCTCGCCGGTGATGACCGTGAGCCCGGGACCGAGCGCGAGCTCGACCTCGTCGATGAGCGCGAAGCCCGAGATGTGCAGGTGGGTCAGCATTTGGTCAGCATCCGCTCATGACGTGCATCGGACCGCGCGCCCCGCGGGTTGTGTCGCGACGGCTCGTCACCCTTGCCGTTCGCCCCACGATAGTTTCTGCCGCAGGATTCCGAAGAAGGGCGTCGGCGCCCGGAACATGCGCAGCGGCTGGTCGGCCTTGCGCGCGTCGATCCACGCGCCGTCCGGCAGCTCGTGGCCCCACTGGCCGTCGATCGTCAAGGTCACGGGCCCGCCCGACCCGTTCTTGATGCGCAGGTGAGCGTCGGGGCGCAGTACGAGGGGCCTGTGCGTCAGCGTGTGTGGACAGATGGGGGTGAGCACGATGGCTTGCACGTCGGGCGTGAGGATCGGCCCGCCCGCCGCGAGTGTGTAGGCGGTCGAGCCCGTGGGCGTCGAGACGATGAGGCCGTCCGCCTTGTACCTCGCGATGGCGGCGCCGTCGAGGCTGGCCTCGAGATCGAGCAGCCGCGCGAGCGCGCGCTGCGTGAGCACGGCGTCGTTGACGGCGCACCGGCTCGCGATCACGCCCGAAGGCGACGCCACGGTGACGGCCAGCCGCAGGCGCTCCTCGATGGGGAGCCGGCCGTCGCACGCCTGCTCGAGCGCCGCTGCGGCCTCGGCGCGCGCGTAGTGGGTGATGAACCCGAGACTCCCGAGGTTGACGCCGAAGAGAGGCACGCCGTGGTCCGCCACCATGCTCGCCCCGAGCAGGAACGTGCCGTCGCCGCCGAGCACGACCAAGGCGTCGATGGCCGGGCCGAGCTCCTCCGGCGAGACCGTGCGCGCCCCCGGCAGCGCGTCGGCGTCGTCCGCGAGCGCGACCAAGCCGCACCCCCTGTCGTGCAGGAGGCGCCCCAGATCCGCCGCTATCTCCCGCGCCTCTGGCTTGCCGCGTTTGAGCAGAAAGCCAAACCGCATCGCGGCAGAGGTTACTGCGGCAGCATCTCGTAGAACACGGTAATCGACAGACAGTGAAACTCACTGTCCGAGCTCTGGGTGACGATCTTGTCCAGGATCTTCGCCCGCGGATTGTCACGGATCCAACGGGTCAGAACCTCACCCAGCTCCTCACGATCCTTGGCCTTCGTTGCGGTGAAGACCTTTGCCCCCATCAGCATGTCTCTAACTCCTTCAGCGAAAACCCCGTCGGATGTTGCGTTCACGCCCGCCGAAACTCCGGCGAAACGTTTGGGTTACATACCGTGTTCATGATTCATGTGCAAATAGATATTATGTCGGCGTTATTATTGTGATTGTCGCGTAATACACCGTATGACATTAAGGTTCGATTCCGCCTGGGGTCGGCGTTTCTCAGATGAGGAAACACGTCGTTTCCCGCACGCCCGGGCAGCCCGTCGAAGGAGTCCTAGTCCTTGACGGCGGCCGCCGCCCGATGTCAAATCCGCCCTTTCCGCACGACCGCACACCCACGGCGCCCACCGCCCACATTTTCGCACCGGAGGAACTCTGCTTGGAGACGCTGCTCGGCCGACCGCTGGAAGTTGAAGTGAGGGATTCCGTCGACAAGGCCCTCAAGATCCTCAAGCAGAAGATGTCCAAGGAAGGCATCCTCCAGGAGATCAAGCGGCGGCGGTACTACGAGAAGCCCTCGGTCAAGCGGAAGCGCAAGATGCGCGAGGCGCGCAAGCGGCGTCGCCGCGAGGCCAAGCGCCGCGTCGTGCGCTGACCCGGAGCCGGACCGAGGAGCCTGACGACCATGGGCGCTGACGGCCGAGCCAGGCCGCCGTCGTCGCCTCCCGCGCTCGGGCTCGCGACGCGCGCGGTGCACGTAGCGCGCGAGGGCGCGGCGCTCGGGCCGCGCGGCGAGCGTCCCGCGACCGCCGCCCTCCACCAGACGGCCAATTACGTCTATGGCGACACCGAGGCCGCGGCGGGCGCTGCCGCCGGCGAGGCCTTCCTCTACACACGCCACGGCAACCCGACGACCGACGCGTTCGCGCGCGCCGTGGCCGAGCTCGAAGGCGCCGAAGGCGGGCTGGCCTTCGCTTCGGGCATGGCGGCCGTCTCGACGGCGCTCTTCGCCTCGGCCGCGGGGGGCGAGATCCTCGCCGCAGAGGGCATCTACGGCGGCACGACGGATCTGCTCGCGAACGTCAGTCCCCTCTTCGGCGTGCGCGCGCGCTCCGTGCCGGCCTGGGACCTCGCGGCCGTCGCGTCGGCCATCGGGCCCGACACGAAGGTCCTGCTCGTCGAGACGCTGTCGAATCCGCTCCTGCGCGTGCCCGACCTGCGGGAGCTCGGGAAGCTGGCGCGCGCGCGCGGGCTGACCTTCATCGTCGACTCCACGTTCACGACGCCGTGCCTCGTGCTGCCGCTCGCGCTCGGCGCCGATCTCGTCGTCCACAGCGTGTCGAAGTACCTGTCGGGGCACGGCGACGTCATCGGCGGCGTCGTCCTGGGCGCAGCCGCCGCCCTCGAGCCGCTGCGCAAGCTGCGCACGCTGCTCGGTGGCACCATGGATCCCTTCGCGGCCTGGCTCGCGCTGCGCGGGCTGCGCACGCTGCCCCTGCGGCTCGCGCGCCAGTGCGAGAGCGCCGCGCAGCTGGCCGCCATGCTCGAGATGCTGCCCGGCGTCGCGCGCGTCCACCACCCGAGCCTGCCCCACCACCCCGACCACGCCGTCGCGCGCGCGCAGCTCGCCGCCGCGGGCGCCATGATCACGATGCAGCTGGCCGACGGCGCGGCAGCGCGGCGTTTCTACGATCGCGTGCGCGTTTTCGCGCGGGCGGCGAGCCTCGGCGAGATCGTCTCGCTCGTCACGCATCCGGCGTCGTT
>DATKFB010000290.1:0-17406 GCA_035544435.1 Polyangia bacterium | reverse complement strand
GCCGCGGAGACTGCTCAGGATCGACTCCAGGAACAGATTGACCCGCTTGAGTTCTTCGCTGCGCGCACGCAGCTCCCCGTTGACGGTCTCCAGCTCCTCGTTGGTCGACTGGAGCTCCTCGTTCATCGTCTCGAGCTCCTCGTTGGAGGACTGGAGCTCCTCGTTCGACGTCTCGAGCTCCTCGACGGTGCTCTGGAGGTACTCCTTCGTTGTGAGGAGCTCGCGCTCGATGTCGCGGAGGTGCGAATCGCTCGTGCTCCCGTGGCCGTCGCCGGCGCCGTTGCCCACGCGGGGCGCGGGCGTCTCTTCCGGCGCGTCCTCCCTGAACATGACGAGCTGGCACTCGGCGCCCGAGGCAGCGTCCTGCACGGGGATGACGTCGATCGTCACGAGGCGCACCTCGGACGTCTCGTTGTCGCGCAGCGGGAGCGGAGCGCTCGAGACCGGGACGTTCTCAGACTTCGCGCGATGGAGCAGCGACCGCAGCTCGATCTGGAGCTCGGGCCGCGCGTTCTTGAGGATGTGGAGGCTCGCGACGCCCGGCGTGGGCTCGAGGTACGGCCCCGTGCGGCCGCGGTACTGGAGGATCTCGAGCGCCTCGTTGACGAGCACGCCCGGCGGCGCGTAGCGGTCGAGCAGCCGGCGATCGGCGAGCTGCTGCGTCGTCGGCACGGGCCGCACGTCCCTCAGGGGTGCTGGCGCGCGCGCGGCGGCGGCGTCTGGGCTCGCGCCGACACCCAGCTCGAAGCTCGCCATCGACGTAATGTTCTTCTTCACGTAGACCTTGCTCTTCCGGTCGAAGAGACCGAACAGGTCGGACGAGTCTCCCACCGTCTCCGACGTCCCGAGCAGGAGGAACCCGCCCGGGGAGAGAGCGTAGTGCAGGATGCGCAGCACCTTCTTCTGGAGCACGGGCTGCAGATAGATGAGGACGTTGCGGCAAGTCACGAGGTCGAGGTGCGAAAAAGGCGCGTCGTTCGTGAGGTTCTGCGTCGCGAACACGAGCAGATCGCGGACGGAGCGGTTGACCTGGTACGTGCCGTCGAGCTTGCGGAAGAAGCGTTGCAGGCGTTCGGGCGACACGTCGAGCGCGATGTTCTGCGGGTAGACGCCGCGGCGGGCGTGCTGGATCGAGGTGCGGTCGACGTCGGTCCCGAAGAGCTGGATCTTGAACTCCGGGGCGCGCTCGCCCAGGACTTCGAGCAGCGCGATCGCGACCGAGTAAGCCTCCTCACCGGTCGACGTCCCGGCCGTCCAGATGCGGATCGGATCGCCGGGCTTCTTGGACTCGAGCAGGCGCGGCAGCACCTTGGTCTTGAGCGCCTCGAAAACGGGAGCGTCCCGGAAGAAGCTCGTGACACTGATGAGGACGTCCTTGTAGAGGACGGCGAGCTCGGAGGGGTTCTTCTCGGCGTAGCGGACGTAGTCGGCGAGCTTCTCGATCTTGTGCAGCGCCATTCGCCGCTCGACGCGGCGCTCGATCGTGCTGTGCTTGTAGCAGGTCAGATCGTTGCCGAACTCCTTGCGGATGAGGACGAAGAGCTTGCCGAGGTGATCTTGCTGGCCGGCCCCGTGGCTGCCAGCCACCTCCTTGAGGAGGTGCGGTTGTTTCACGAGGCGCGACAGCTCCTGCCCGAGCGCCTCCGCCGACAGGCACACGTCGGCGTAGCCGCTCTCGAGGGCGCTGCGCGGCATGCCGTCGTACTTGGCCGTCGCGGGATCTTGCACGAACGTCATGCCGCCCTCGGCCTTGATGGCCTTGAGGCCGAAGCTCCCGTCGGTGCCCGTGCCCGAGAGGATCACGCCCACGGCCGCGTCGCCCTGGTCCGCCGCGAGCGAGCGGAAGAAGTAATCGATGGGCAGGCGCGGTCCCCGCGCGTCGGACGGCGCCATGAGGTGCAGCACGCCGTGGAGGATCGCGAGATCGGAGTTGGGCGGAATGACGTAAATGCAGTTCGCTTCCACCCTCATGCCGTCTTCGATGGTGACGACCTTCATCTTCTCCGTGGCGCGCGACAAGAGGACTCCGAGCATGCTCTCTCGCTCGGGCGCCAGGTGCTGCACGACGACGAACGCCGTGTTGTCGAGCTCGAGCTGTTTGAGCAACGCCCCGATCGCCTCGAGACCGCCGGCCGAGGCCCCGATGCCGACGATCGTCAGGCGTTCTTCCACGGGCGAGACGTCGGCGCGCCCGTTCCCCGCGCTCCTCGGCGAGGTGTTTCCGGCCTTCTGATGACCATTGGCCATGGGGGGCTCGTCCCAACGCTTTAGGCCGATTGCCGGTTGCCGTCAAATGTGTTGGAGCGCGATGTCAAATACCTAGCGGTGCGGACAGACGCGACTCGCAGGGAGTCGTAGAAAGCCTCGTGGACGAGCGGATAGACGGGGTGAGGTTCGCCATGGGCAAGGGCGAAGGGCGGGGTGATGGTCAGGGTCGTGGCCACGGTCGTGATCAACGGGACGCGCGCGATGCCGAGCAGCTCGGAGACGAACCCGGCTCGGTCGAGGAGCGCGTCGACGACGGCGCGGGCGCGGGGCGAGACTATAGACGGGCGCGCGAGCTGCTTTGGATGGCGGCGCACGATTTGTCGGCGCCGCTGGCCGCCATTCGCATGCACGTGCGCGCGAAGGAGGGGGCAGGCCCGAGTAAGGGGCCACTCGCGGAAAGCGACTTTCGTGCCTCGCTCGCGCGCATCGACAAGCTCGCGGCGGCAGCCCAGCGCATGCTCGACGACGTGCTGGCCGTCGAGCGGCTCAAGGAGCACCCGCCCACGGCGCGCTCGGAATCGTTGATCGACGCCGAAAAAGTCCTCGGCGAGGTCGTCGCGATGCAGGCGGCGGCGCTCGAGCGTGCGGGCTGCTCGATCTTCGTGAAGAGGCGCGACGGCCTCGATCGGGTCGTGGGGCGCTGGAACCAGACCTCGCTCGAACGGCTCTTCGGCAACCTCATCCAGAACGTCGTGCGCCACGCGCCCGGCGCTCCCATCGAGGTGTCCTTCGCGCGCCGCGCCGGGCAGCTCCAGATCCGCTTCGCCGACGGCGGTCCGGGCCTGCCCGTCGATGGCGGCGGCGCCGGTGAGGCCTTCGCGCACTCGGCGGCGGGCGAGACCGGCCACGGATTGGGCCTCTGGATCGTCTACCGGACGGTCGCCGAGCTGGCCGGGGAGATCGTCATGCAGACGGGTCCGGGGCAGGGCCTCTCGTTCGACATCCGCCTGCCGCTCGAGTGTTAGCTCGAGGGTCAACGTCGACGAATCAGGCCGACACGAGCCCATTGAGGGCGGCGAGCCTTAAGAGCTCGACGGTCGAGTGCACGCGCAGCTTCTTGTTGATGCGCGTGCGATGGGTCTCCACCGTCTTGACGCTGATGAAGAGCTCGGTCGAGATGCGCTGATTCGTGAGGCCAGCGACGACGAGCCGGAACACCTCGCGCTCGCGCACCGAGAGGCTCGCCACGATGCCCTCGAGGGCAGCAGCCGAAAGCCGGTGACCGGCGATGGAAGCGCCCGCACCTCCGAGGGCCAGCTCGACGCGCGGAGCGATGTACGTCGTGCCGCGCGCCACGCGGTGGATCGCGACGAGGATGTCGTCGATCGACTGCTCCTTGAGCGCGTAGCCCTCGGCCCCCGCCGAGAGCGCGTCGACGACGTAGCCCGGCTCGACGATGGCGGTCAGGACCAGAATCCGGCAGTGCGCGTCGAGCCGCCGCAGCTCGTGAATGGCGGCGATGCCGCTCGCCCCGCCGAGCATGATGTCCATCACGACGACATCGGGCTGTGATTCGAGGACGGCCTTGACGCCGTCGCGCGCCGTGGCCTTTTCGCCCACGATCGTCAACGAGGGATCCCTCGTGACGAGCAGGCAGCTCAGCGCCTCCCGAAAGACCGAGTGATCGTCTACGAGTAAGATCCGCAAGGAGCCCTCCTCCCCCTCTATCACCGTGCAGGCACGCTAGTGGATGTGGCGAGTGTTGCTATCCGGGTGGGTCCGTATTTGAGGTCGCACAAGGGTAGCACCGTTTCTTCTACGTCCCACGCCAGGCCCGCCAGCCTTCGCCGAGCCAGGTCTTCACGGCGCGTGTGCGCGGCGCGAGGACTTGCGCGCCCAGCTCGAGCGCGTCGGCGCGCGCCCGCCCATCGCGCTCGTCGAGCCGCTCGAGGACCGCGCGTAGCTCAGGTGAAGACCGGGTCCGTCTCTTCTGCGTCCCGAGCCGGGTCCGGAGCAGCGAAAGATCGTGTATCTCGCCCAAGAGGTCCGCGAGGCGCCGGAGCGGCGCGTCGAGGGCGCGTTCGAGCTCGGGCGCGGCCCGACGCAAGAGACGCAGCTGCAGCGCGAGGCGCTTGACCACCTTGCGCCAGCGATGAAACCGCTCCGCCGCTGCGCGCGGCCCGAGGTCGCCGCAGAGCCGGCGCGCCTCGCGAAAGGTTCGCGCGAGCGCGTGCCTGGCGGCGCGACCGTCGCCGCGCGGGCGACATCGCTCGAGGCCGTTCGAGAGACGCGCGAGCTCGACCACGGCGGCGCGGAGCGCGCGGCGTCCGTGGTCGGCCGGCGGAAGGAGCGGGGGCGCGCGCAACGGCGTCTCGCGGACGAGCTCTCGCAACGTGGCGCGCGTGACTTCGTCGTCGCGTGCGTGCGCGAGCCCGCGGCCGAGCGTGCGCAGGCGATCATCGAGGCGTGTGGCCCGCCGCCCGGCGGTCGCGCGCGTGAGCGCGAGCGCTGCGCGCGCTCTCTTGATGCGCGCGCGCACGGCGTGGATGCGCTCGTCGAGCGGCGCGCGCTTCTTCGTCGCGTCCCTTCGCGCCCGCTCGAGTTGCTCCCGGACGACGCGGTGGACCGCTCGGCTCACCGGTTCCTGCCGCTTGATCCGGAAAGGCATCGTTTCCGGTCATCGTACGGCTCCCGTCTTCAGAAGCCACCTCGCGAGAAGAGGCCCACGACCATTCGGCGCGCCGCGATGGCCGCGAACGCCGCCGCGGCCGCGCCGGCAAGGCGCGCCACGGCCGACGGCCGCCGGACGTGCCGGCCCCTCGCGCGCCGCCAGATCAGCAGCCCGGAGACGCCCAGCGCCGTGACGACCGCGCCCGCCACCAGCGGCTTCGGGTTCTCGCGGATGGCGCTCGCGATGGCGCGCTGGCGCCGCGCCAGCGCCGTGATGACCGATGCCCCATTCACGTCGGATGTTCGAATGTCCATTTCAGCCCTCCTCGTGTCTCGTGCCTGGTCGCGAACCAGCGACGGCCGCGTCGATGCATGGGCGAACCTTGGATCCGTCTCGAGGTCGAACAATACGGGGCCGTCCCGACAAGCGCGCGCGTCGGATAGTTCGCGACCCACCGACGGCGATCCCGAGGCGTAACGCGGGCGCGCGGAACGGCCATCGATCGGCGTCGCGCGGGCACCTGCGAGTAACGTGTTGGCGCATCAACGAAGACCGTTCGAGTCATTACACGCGCATACACCGTGGCGCACGTGTTGCTAGAGCCCCGGCCATGTCAATCGCCTCACACGTTCAGGTTCGAGAATCCGTTCCATCGTCGCGCCGGAGGAGCCCCCGCAAGGCACAGCCGTCGGCGAGCACACCGGAACCGAAACCGGTCCTTCGGAGCGTTGCGGTCTGGGAGGATGCGCCCGTCAACCCAACACCCACGCGGCCTCCTTCGACGGCCGGCGTCGAACGCCGCGACGGCTCGGGCATGTCGGCCTATCTGCACGACGTTCGCCGTCATCCCTTGATGTCGCGCGAGGAGGAGCACCTCGTCGCATTGCGCTTCGTCGAGACGGGAGACGAGAGGCTCGCGCAGCGCCTCGTGACGGCCAATCTTCGCCTCGTGATCAAGATCGCGCTCGAATACCGCTCGTCGCGCCGCCACCTCACCGACCTCGTGCAGGAGGGCAACGTCGGGCTCATTCACGCCGTTCACAAGTACGATCCGCACCGCGGCGTCAGGTTCGCCACCTACTCGTCCTGGTGGATACGCGCGTACATGTTGAAGTTCATGCTGTCGAACGCGCGCCTCGTGAAGCTCGGGACGACGCAGGCGCAGCGGCGGCTCTTCTTCGGGCTGCGGCGCGAACGCGCGCGCCTCGAGGGACAGAGCGGCGCCACCGTCGAGACGCGCCAGCTCGCGAGCGCGCTGGACGTCAGCGAGGAGGAGGTCGTCGACATGGAGCGGCGCCTCTCGTCGTCGGACGCGTCGCTCGATCGGCCTTCGCGCGAGGGCGACGCCGAGCGCTCGCGCGGCGACAGCCTGAGCGCCGACGTCGCGCTCGGGCCCGACGCGCAAACGGAGGAGCATGAGCTGGCTGCCATCGTGCGGAAAGAGGTCGAGACCTTTCGGCGTACGCTCGCCGGTCGCGACGTCACGATCTTCAACGGGCGTCTGGCGAGCGATCGTCCGACGACGCTCGCGGAGATCGCCGACCAGTTCGGCGTGAGCCGCGAGCGCGTCCGTCAGCTCGAGGAGCGCCTCAAGCGGCGTCTTCGCATCCACCTCCGCGCCAAGCTCGGCGACGCCGTACCGGCCGAAGCCTCCGCGACCGTATCGTAGCCCGCCCGGCAAAATGCGGAGATCTCTGCAGTGGCCGCCCTCCGGGTTCGTGCCCAAGCCTTCATGGTTCCGGAGGCAGACATGAACGATCGCAGGCGAACGGCAGAGTTGCGCGACGAGCTCCACCTCGTCGTCTCCGAGATCGACGACGGCCTTCTCGCGCTCGCGAGCCCGGAGGCCCGCGAGGAGTGGGCCTCCGTGCGCACGCAGTGGGACGTCACCCTGGACGAGCGCAAGGTCGCCGAGGAGGAGCTCGCCTTCGTCGTCACGAAGGTGCGGCGGTTCGGAACCATCCTGCGCGATCTGAAGGGGCGAAGCGCGCTCGAGACGATCCACGGCGCCTGACGCGCGCGGCGCGGTCCCCTAAGGGGGCCAAATACAGGGTGCTCGGGACAGATCCAGAGCGGGCTTCGAGTTACAACGCGGCCAATGGCGACGCAGGGGGCTCGCGGGTCTCGGGTGTTGATCGTGGATGACGACGCAGACGTCGCGGCGGCGCTCGAGGAGGTGCTGCAGGAGCTCGGTCACGTCGTCTGGACCGCGAGGGACGGGGCGTCAGCCCTCCGCCTCGCCGACGCGCTGTGCCCCGAGGTCGTCATCGTCGACATCGGGTTGCCCGTCATGGACGGCTACGAGCTGTCGAGGCACCTCCGAGAGTCATCGGCGTCGCCGCGGGACCTGAGGGTCATCGCGCTGTCCGGCTATGCACGCAATCGGCAGCGCGAGGCCGCGGCGAGCTCCTCGTTCGACTTTCACCTCACGAAGCCCCCCTCGCTCGACGTCCTGGCTGACCTCGTCGAGCATCGAGCGCACTGACCTTGCCCTTGGCCTGGCGAGCGGCGGGCGTGCGCTCGCTCAGGCTTGGGGCAACCGAAGCGTGCAGCAGCAGCCTTGCGGCTCGCGCGCGGTGAGGAGGAGGCTCCCGCCGTGCAGCTGCAGGATCCAGCGCGCGATCGGCAGGCCGAGCCCCAAGGCCCCGCGCCGCCGCGCGACCTCCGCGTCATTCAGGGAGCGGATCTCGAACAACCCCGGCAGGGCCTCGGGCGCAATGCCGCTCCCCTCGTCCGAGACGAGGATCGAAAAGCCGTCCGCGCTCTTGTCGAGCACGACGTCGATGTGGCCCCCGGCGGGCGAGACTTTGACGGCGTTCGCCACGACGTTGTGAAGCGCCGTTCGCAGGCGCACGGGATCGCCGTCGACGACGTGCTCCTTCGCCGGCGGCGCGAAGCGCAGCGTGACCTTGTGCTGCACGGCCGCGCTCACGTTGCGCGCGAGGACGTCCCGCACGCAAGCCAAGAGGTCGACGCGCGAGCGGTGGAGCTCCGTCGAGCGCGCTTGCAACCGGCCGAGCTCGACCAGGTTGTCGAGGATGGCCACCTGAGCGCGCGCGCTGCGATCGATGGCGACGAGACCGCGCTCGACGAGCTCGGGCACCTCCTTCTTGCCGCGCAGCATGTCGCACCAGAGAACGATCCCCGACAGCGGCGTCATCAGGATGTGACTCAAGATCGAGATGTACTCGAAGCTCTCGTCCTCCGGCGCCGCTGGAGATACTGATGACTCCACGATGGCAGTGGCCTCGCGCGGTGCTCTCGCGTTTAGGAGCGGGCGCTCACAGCCAGCGATCTCACCGTCTCGAGCAGCCGCCACGTGTTGACTGGCTTGTAGAACGTCTCCTTGACGTCCATTTGCTCCGCCTCGACCGCGCTCTTCCCGTTCGCGGTGATGACGACCACGGGGATGTCCGCGACGGACGGGAGCGCCTTTTGGAGCGCTCGAAACTCGAGCCCGTCCATGTAGGGCATCATGAGGTCGAGCACGATCACGGAGGGCTTGACCGAGGCCGTGTTGAGGCGATGGAAGGCCTCGAGCCCATGAGCGGCGCACTCGACCGAGTAGCCCTGGCTCGCGAACAGCTCGGCCAGCGAGGCCCGCAGGACGAAGTCGTCCTCGACGAGGAGGATGGTGCGAGAGCTAGAACTCATTTTGCTTTGTCCGGTGGGGGCCTGACTGAACATCCACGGTTTGTACAACTTACATAGGTGCGGCTCAATGAAGAGTCAATCAGCGCCCGTTAATTATTCTTGAATTTATCATGTTTACAAGAAACCCCCGGACGGCCGCCTTGACGAGCGGCTCTGGGGACTCAAGTTCCCGTTGCATGGTGAACCGTATACAAGCCGCAAAGGCGCGAAAGCACTTTGCTAGTATCGTCGAACGCTCCTCGCAGGGCGAACGGATTAAGGTTACCCGTTATGGCCGAACCCTGGCCGCCATCATTCCCAAGGGCGATCTCGAGAAGCTCGAGAATTGTGAGCAAGATCAATTACCGAATAAACAGGAAGAATCACCTAGCGCGCGGGGAGAAGCCAGCGCAGCCCACAACCCGTCCCACTCAGACGGACGAGGACGCCACCGGTAGAGTCTGATTTACGTTCGTGCGGCCTGGAGTTGCGCCGAAAGGCGCGCCCGCCGTAGGCTCGGTTCGGCAACGAGGCGCGGGGGGTAGATGCGGACGTCGAGCGCGTGGCAGTAATGACCCATCGGCGCGCGTCCAGCGATGGAGAGCTGGGCGCGCTCGGTCAGGTCCTCCTTGAGGTCCGCGACGCGGGCCGCCTGGATCGCGTAGGGACGGTGCCAAACGCGCGCGCTCCGCAATCTGGACCCGTCCCAGCTGTAGAGCAGATAGCGCTCGAGGAGAAAGAACGGCAGCGTGGCGGCGCGCGCGGTCTCGGGTTGTTCGCTCGTGGGCCCATAAGAGCACCCGAAGGTCGCCGGGTCGGGCCCCGCCCGCCGGCTCCGGAACGTCACGACGCCACCGGGTCCGTCGACCAGCGACATGCGAGCCTCGTGATAGGGCAGCTTGTAGACGAGCCGCGCGAGCGCGACGGCGGCACGGCTGGCGGCGTCGAGACTGAAGAACCACACGCCAGGATCTCGCCCGCGCCGGTGGACATAGGTCCGGAAGTTCAGCTCGTGGAACGAGGAGAGGCCGGGGACAGGGGGCAGAAGGGGCGGGCGCGTTCCTTTGATCGTGAAGGGCACGAGCCCGACGAACGCGGCGCCCTCCCAGGTGTCCACCTCGAGGGACGGCGGGAGCAGGCGCGCGACCGCCCCCCGATCGACGGCCCAGTGCAGGAACCCGAGGCGCTCCCAGCGCTGTCGAATGAGCGGCAGGTCGTGGGGCCGGCTCCGGACCCGCAGCCGCTCCTCGTCGCTGACGACGTCGGAGGGCGGCCCATGGGCGGCATCGTGGTTCATTCGTCGGATTCCGCTAACCCGATCAAGATAAGGCACGGGAAGGTCATCTGTCGTGCTTTCGTGCCGGAGCCAGGGGGGGAGGGAGCGCGCCCGGGTCGGCCAGCGCGGTCAAGCCTCGCAGCGGGATGTCGAGCCAGTCGGGGCGGTTGTTCATCTCGTAGCCGAGCTCGTAGACGACGCGCTCGAGCTCGTAGAACCGCAGCGTGAGCGCGAGCTGGCTCGGGGACACGTGCGCGCGCGGCGCGCTGGGCGCGCGCGGCGCCGTCGGGAGGAACGGCGCGTCCTGCGCGCGCGCCAGGTAGCCGCGCAAGAAGCCCTCCGTGACGACCCGCTTCCAGGCCTTCGCGAAGTCGGTGATCGCGCGCGAACGATCGGAGTCGTGCTCGGTCGAGGGGCGCGCGCGGGCGGCCACGGCGGGCGCGTAGTCATAGGACCGCAGCAGGCCGACGACGTCGCGCACCGGCGACGATTTTGCGCGTCGCTCGGCCAGGGTGCGCGTCGGCTCGCCTTCGAAGTCGATAATGACGAAGTCGTCGCCGCGGCAGAGGACCTGCCCGAGGTGCAGATCGCCGTGGGTGCGGATCTTGACGATGCACAGCCGCTCGTCTCGGAACCGTCGGAGCAATTCGGCGATGCGCTCCCGCTCCACGCCTGCGGGGTCGAGCAGGCGCCGGGCGCGCGTCCGCAGGGGCTCTGGCAAGCGCTCGACGTGGGCGGCCAGGGGGGCCAGCACGCGCGCGAGCGCGGCCTCGACGCCCGCGACGGCGGCGGCGCGATCCTCGTCGGTCAGCGGGCTCGGCGCGAAGGCGGGATCGGCGGCGGCGTCCCCGGGCGTCGTCTCGGCGAGCGCCAGGTGCAGGTCGCCGACGCGGCCGCCCAGCGTCTCGGCCTCGGCGCTGAAGCGCGGCAAACCCAGTGCGCCATCCTCGCGCTCTCCGGCCGCGATGCGCTCGAAGGAGCCGCGAAGCGCGTGCACGGTCCGCGACCACGCGTCGCCGTCGTTGCGCAGGTATTCGTGCACGATCGCAACGCTGCCCTCGCGCCCGTCGCGCGCGCGGTACTGGAGCGCGCCGAGCACGCGCGGCGTCGGCGGCTGGCGCGGGTGCGCCGTGAGGTAGCGCCCGAGCTCGAGCTCGGGATTGAGGCCGGCCGTCAACAGGCGGTAGGTCTTGAGCAGCACGCGCTCCCCCAGGACGACGCTCGAGTTGCTCTGCTCGGCCGACGAGGCCCGGGCGGGCAGCGCGGCGCTCCCGACCATTCGCTCGAGCTCGGCGGTTCCTTCGCCGCGCAGCTCGCCCGCATCGCCGCGACGCCGGCCCCCCTCGCGCACGAGCGCCAGCAGCGCGGGCGCGGCCTGCCCGGTCGCGAGACCGTCGACGAGCGCGCCGCCCGAGTCGAACCACGCGATGATGGCGTGCGGCGCCGCGCCAGAGGCCAGTCCCCGCGCCGTCTCTCCGTCGGCGTGAGCGACGGGCACGACGTAGGATTCGTCCTCGCCCTCGCGATAGGAGATCTCGAGCAGCACAAGCGCGGCGCGCGGCGTCGCGGGGCCGTCGTCGAGCCCGATGACGTCCGAGACGCGCGCGCCGCGCGTCTCGCGCGCCTTGGCGCGGAACCACCGCCGCGGGCGGACGTACGCCAACAACGTCTCGGCCAGGACCTCCCGCGCGCCGGGTGCCAGAACGTCCGGCCATTCGGCACGCACGCGACCCGCCTGCGCCGGCATCGTCGTCGCCTCGAGGCGCGACGGACTGGCGGGCAATGGATCGGACACCACCTCGAATCCTGAGAGCTCCCTGGTGGTTTTCAATGGGATCGCTAGACTTTTCAGTTGTATCCCGACGAGCACCAGTTGACGGCCACGATCCGTGCGGCGCTCGCCGTTCTCGGCATCGACCGGCTGACGCTCGCCATTCACGACGCGAGCTTCCCGAGCGATGAGGACGAGGACGTCGGGCGCGGTTCGCCGTACGGCGGCGGGGCGCGCGCGTTGCTCGGCCTCGCGTCTGAGCTGGGCTTCGACGGCCTGCAGCTCGGTCCGCAAGGGGACGTGTCGCGCTCGAACCCGTCACCGTACGACGGCGCGCTCTTCACGAAGAGTCCGATGTCCATCGCGCCCAAGACGCTCGCAGAGGATCCGCTCTGGGCGCCTCTGTGCGAGGGCGTCCTGGCGCCGCTCGTCGCGGGGCGTCCCGACGGATCGCCGACGCGCGTGCGGCAAGCATACGCCTGGCGCGCCTCGCGGCGCCTGCTGTCGACGCTGCACGACCGCTTCGAGAGGCTCGGTGGTCCGGGGGCGGCGCCGCTCGCGACGCGCCTCGAGGCGTTCCGCGCGCGCTGGGGTGAGACGCTCGTCTCCGACGGTCGCTACGAGGCGCTCTTCCCTGAGGACGAGGTCACGGGGACGGCCGCGAGCGCGCGACACCTGTTCGGGCAATTTGTCCTCGACGAGCAGCATCGCGCGCTGCGCGCCGCGGCGTCGGCGCGCTCCCTCGCGCTCTTTGGCGATCTTCAGATCGGGTTCTCGGCGCGCGACGTCTGGAGCTGGCGCGACCTCTTTCGCACCGACTACGTCATGGGCGCGCCGCCTAGCCGCACGAACCCGGCGGGGCAGGCGTGGGGCTACCCCGTCGTCGACGTCGAGCGCGCGCCAGCGCGCGCCCTCGCGCTCATCGCCGCGCGCGCCAACCGCATGATGGCCGACTTCGACGGCCTGCGCATCGATCACCCGCACGGCCTCGTCTGCCCGTGGGTCTACTCGTCGTCCGATCCCGACCCGGCGGCGGCGGTGGTGCGCGGCGCGCGTCTGCGGTGCTCCCCAAACCTGCCTGATCACCCGGCGCTCGCGGCCATCGCCATCCCCACGGCCGACCAGCTGTCGCGCGAGCCGGGCGTCCCGCGCTACGCCGACGACTGGGTGCGAACGCTGAACGACGAGCAGGTGACGCGTTACGGGTTCCTCTTCGACGCGCTCATGGAGCGCGTGCGCACTGCCGGCCGGCACGAGGCGGACGTCGTGTGCGAGGTGCTGAGCACCTGGCCGTATCCCCTGCGGCGCGTGATGGCGCGCTACGGCCTCGGCCGCTTTTGCGTCACGCAAAAGGCCGATCTCGCGCGCCCCGACGACGTGTATCGCGGCGAAAACGCCTCGCCGCGCGACTGGATCATGGTCGGCAACCACGACACGCCGTCCGTCTGGCTCCTGGCCGACCGTTGGCACGGCACGGCCGCCGGCGTCGCGCGCGCCCGCGTCCTCGCCGAGCGGCTCGCGCCCCGGCCCGCGCTGCGTCCGCGCCTCGCGCGCTGGCTCGAGGCCGACGCGCGCCACCTCAGCCACGGCATGTTCGCCGAGCTCTTCCTCGGGCCGGCGCGGCGCGTCTCCGTCTTCTTCGCGGACCTCTTCGGCTTGCGCGAGATCTACAACCGACCGGGCGTCGTCCACGAGGACAACTGGATGTTGCGGCTGCCTCCGGACTTCGCCGAGCGGTACGCGCGCGCGCGCGCGCACGGCGCGGCGTTCAACGTTCCGCTCGCGCTCGCGCTGGCTCTCGTCGCGACGCGCGACCGCGGGGACGGGCGGACGCTGCTGGCCCGTCGGATGCTCGGGGCCGCGCGGCCGGCCGCGCCCGAGGTCGACCCCGAGATCTGGTCGCTGCTCGAGGCCGAGCTCGCGGGCCCCTGATCGGGAGCCCGAGCCCAATCAGGAGTCCATGAGCTCGAGGAGCGCCGCGAGCGGGATGGCGGCCGTTTCCGCGGGGCTCCCGAGCTCGTCGCGCAGCTCCTGCAGGGCCTTCTCGGCCAGGTGCACGTCGAGCACGAGCGGCAGCTCGTCGCCGCTCGGGACGAAGGGCGCGCCCGCGCAGGCGTCGAGGTAGGCGCGCAAGAACGCCGCGGAGATCCACAGGGTCCAGGCGGCGGCCCAGGGCGCCGCGGCCTCGCGATCGACCTCGCGCACGATCGTCGGTTCGAGCGCCGCCGACGCCGCGGCGTAATGAAAGGAGCGGATCATCCCGGCGACGTCCCGGAACGCCGAGTGCTTGCGCCGCCGGTCCGAGAGCGGCTCCCCCGCGTTGCCGTCGAGGTCGATGATGACGAGGTCCTTGCCCGTGCTCAGGACCTGATCGAGGTGGTAGTCGCCGTGCGTGCGGATGCGCACCGCCGCGAGTCGCTGCGTGAGCAACGGCTCGAAGAGCTTGAGCGCGCGCTCGGGGTGCAGCGTGAGCTCGCGCGCCGGCGCCACCATGGCGGCGGGCAGGCGCGGCAGACGCTCGCGCAAGAGGCGCAGCGTCGTGCCCGCGAGGTTGCGCATCGATTGGTATTTCGAGCGGCGGTCGAGCGTGACGTAGGGCTCGGGACGGAAGGCCGGCGACACGACGTCGGAGGACAGCGCCAGGTGCAGGTCGGCCGTACGGCGGCCGAGCAGCGCGGCCATGTCGAGGTAGCCGCCGATGACCTCCCCCGCGAGCGGCGGCACCTCGGCGCGCGCGGCCTCGAGGGGCTTCTGCGCCGGGCCGGCGGGCGGCGGGGCGTCCCGGTACCGCGTGAGGACCCGCTCGAAGAAGCGCCGAAGCTCCTCGCGCGCGTGCGTCCACGCGGTTCCCTCGTTCGGGACGTAGGCCTCGAGGACGGCGAGCGTCGACGGCTCGGCGCGGCCGCGGCGCAGCTCGAACGCGCCCACGACCTCGGGCGTGAGTGCCGGCGCGCGCGCGTTGAGGAAGCGCGTCAGCTCCAGCTCGGGGCATACGCCGTCCTCGACGCGCCGGAACATCTTGAGCAGGTAGCGATCGCCGTAGCGCAGCGCCGCCGCCGCATGATTGGCGCTGAGGTTGACGGGGTCGGCGTCGGGCGGCTCGAGCGCGGAGAAGGGCGTCGCCTCGAGCGTGTACGCCGCGCCCGCGAGCCGCCGCCGCTCGACGAGCGCCGCGAGCAGCGCGCGCGCGGAAGGGCCGTCCTCGGCCGTGTCGACGAGCGTCGCCTCACCCGCGGCCGTGCGCAGGATCGCGACGATCGACGCGGGCGGCGGCGCGCGACCGTCGGTGACCGTCGTGAGTGGAATCGCAAAGCGCTCGGGCTCGGCGCTTGCGTACTCGAGGCGGAGCACGAGCAGGTGGATCCCCGGCAGCTCGATGACGTCCTCGATGCGCGTCGCCGCGAGGCCGTGCCGCCGCCGCGCGAACCAACGGCGCGTGTAGAGGAAGCCGGGCAGCACCTCCTCGAGGGCGGCGCGGTCGGGGCCGTGGAGCAGCGCCTGCTCGCTCACGGCCTCGATGACGGGCGGGCGGTACGCCGCTCCGGCCTCCGTCTCCAGCTCCGACGGAGGCGTCTCGAGCGAGAACCAGTAGAAGGCGTGACCGCCGAGCGTCAGCAGGTAGGGCAGCTCGCCGATGGCCGGCAACTCGGTCTGGCCCATGACCTCGACGGGATGCAGGCCCTTCCATTGCGACAGGTCGAGCTCAACGTACTGCACGAAGCGCGAGAGGTTCGCGACGACGAGGATGACCTCGTCTTCGAGCTGGCGCACGAAGGCGAGCACGCGGTGGTTCGACGGCGTGAGGAACTCGATGCTGCCGCGGCCGAAGGCGCGAAACTGCTTGCGCAGCGCGATGAGGCGCTTCGTCCACCACAGGCGCGAGCTCGGGTTGTTCTGCTGCGCCTCGACGTTGACGGCCTCGTAGTGGTACTCGGGATCGATCGTGATGGGCAGGATGAGTCGCTGCGGGTTGGCGCGCGAGAAACCCGCGTTGCGATCGGCGCTCCACTGCATGGGCGTGCGCACGCCGTTCCGGTCGCCCAGGAAGACGTTGTCGCCCATGCCGATCTCGTCGCCGTAGTAGAGCACCGGCGTCCCCGGCAGCGAGAACAGGATGCCGTCGAGCAGCTCCATCTTACGCCGATCGTTGCCCACGAGCGGCGCGAGGCGCCGCCGGATGCCCAGGTTGATGCGCATCTCGGCGTCGTTCGCGTAGGCGCGGTACATGTAATCGCGCTCCTCGTCGGTCACCATCTCGAGCGTGAGCTCGTCGTGGTTGCGCAGGAACAGCGCCCACTGGCAGTTGGCCGGGATCGGCGGCGTCTGCGCCATGATGTCGAGGATGGGGAAGCGATCCTCCATGTGAAGCGACATGAACATGCGCGGCATGATCGGGAAGTGGAAGTTCATGTGGCACTCGTCGCCCGTGCCGAAGTAGGCCGCGGCGTCCTCGGGCCACTGATTGGCCTCGGCGAGCAGCATCCGATCGCGGTAATTTGCGTCGATGTGCGCGCGCAGGCGCTTGAGGAAGGCGTGCGTCGCGGGCAGGTTCTCGCCGTTCGTGCCGTCGGCCTCGTAGAGATACGGCACGGCGTCGAGGCGCAGCCCGTCGACGCCCTTGTCGAACCAAAAGTCGACGACGGCCAGCAGCGCCTCGTGCACGGCCGGGTTCTCGAAGTTCAGATCGGGCTGGTGCGCGTAGAAGCGGTGCCAGTAGTACGCGCGCGCGAGGGCGTCCCAGGCCCAGTTCGAGGGTTCGAAGTCCTTGAAGATGATGCGCGCCTCGGGATACCGGTCGGGCGTGTCGCTCCAGACGTAGAAGTCGCGCTCGACGGAGCCAGGCGCGGCCTCGCGCGCCCGCCGGAACCAGGGGTGCCGATCCGAGGTGTGGTTGAGCACGAGCTCGGTGATGACGCGGATGTTGCGGCGGTGCGCCTCCTCGAGCACGAGCTCGAAGTCGGCCACCGTGCCGCAGTCGGGGTGCACCTCCGTGTAGTCGGCGATGTCGTACCCGTCGTCGCGCAGGGGCGACGGATAGAAGGGCAGCATCCAGATCGCGGTGACGCCGAGGTCCTGCAGGTAATCCAGCTTCGAGCGCACGCCCGCGAAATCGCCGATGCCGTCGCCGTTGCTGTCGAAGAACGAGCGGACGCGCAGCTCGTAGAAGATGCCGTCCTTAAACCAGGTGGGATCGGCCTGCAGTCGGTCCTCCCGTCGGGAAGACATGATGCGTGGACGCCTCATCCCTTGGTCGGAACAACATAGGAGCGCGCGCCCCATCTTCAAGGGCGCGTCGCGGGTTGCCTCGCCATCCCCTCGACCCACTTTTCCTCCGAGGTGCGCGCATGGCCCACACGACGGCAGACCTTCTCATCGAACGCCTGATCGCCTGGGACGTCGACACCGTCTTTGGGCTGCCAGGCGACGGCGTCAACGGCCTCTTCGAGGCGCTGCGCACCCGCCAGGATCGCGTCCGCTTCATTCAGGTCCGCCACGAGGAGGCGGCCGCCTTCGCCGCCTGTGGTTACGCCAAGTACACGGGCCGGTTGGGCGTGTGCCTCGCGACCTCCGGACCGGGCGGCATTCACCTGCTCAACGGCCTCTACGACGCCAAGCTCGACAACCAGCCCGTCCTCGCGCTCACGGGGCACACCTTTCACGATCTCATCGGCGCGCATTACCAGCAGGACGTCGATCTCGACAAGCTCTTTGCCGACGTCGCCGTCTTCAACGAGCGCGTCATGGGGCCGAGCCACGTCGTCAACATGGTGGACGCGGCCGTCAAGCACGCCCTCGGCCGGCGCGGCGTCGCCCATCTGACGATCCCCAAGGACATCCAGAGCTGGA
>DATKFB010000289.1:0-6882 GCA_035544435.1 Polyangia bacterium | reverse complement strand
TGGGCATGGATCTCAACACGCTAGAGCGGCAAGGGGCGTCCGACCAGAAGCGCACGATTCCGGACGTCTACGGTCTGCAGACCATCGTCTACCGCCAAAGCGGCGTGGGCAACGTCGCCTTTCACTACTACATCTCCGACTATTTGCGGATCGAGCTGTTGGGCCAGGCCGGCTTCGATACGGTCAACGCCATCAACACCTACGGCGGTCGGCCCGCCATCGTGCTCGACACGGGCGTCCTCAAGGTGAAGGTCGCCTTCGACGCGAGGAAGCAGTTCCCCGTCGTCAACGTCTCGAAGGAGAGCCGGTACCAGCGCGGCGCCACCGGCGCCCTCCAAGTGGTGCTCGATCCTTACATCGAGCTCGGCGCCAACGTCGCGTACGGCCTCGTCGACCACTACAACCCCCAGAACGTGACCAACCCGAACGCGTCGATGGGCGACTTCGACGGCGCCGGCAGCGTCACCGACATCAGCGTGGGCGGCTTCGCGAACGCGCGCATCGTCGAGGACTTTCTCCTCGGCGTCGGCGCGAACTACACCGACGAGAAGGACCAGGTCCAGGGCGACTTCACCAACCTGCAGGCCTTCGGCGCGCTGCAGTACCTCGTCGGCAAACAGCTCTTCGTGAAGTTCGTGGGCGCCTATGGCAAGGCGCACATCGCCCAGGGAGGCGGCGTACCAGCTTGGGACAACACCATGACGAGCGGACGCCTCCGGTTGATGTATCTATTCTGAGCTTCTGACCCTCACGTCAGGCCCTTTTCGCCCCCGCTTCGGATACGATTGCCTCCGGGGGGGAGATTGGAGCTTGTTCGTTGCAGGTCGACCCGCGAGCTGACAGCAATCTTTCCAGCATTTTGCAGACTACGTTGGACGCCATCTCGGATGGCATCCAGATCATCGACAGCGACTGGCGCTACGTTTATCTGAACGCGACGGCGTGCCGGCACGGCAGACGCCCTCGTGACGAGCTCGTCGGACGCTCGATGATGGAGTGCTATCCGGGGATCGATGAGACGCCCCTATTCGCTGTCCTCACGGCGTGTATGAAGGACCGAACGGCGCGCGTCCTCGACAACGAGTTCTCCTTCGCCGACGGGACGCGCGCGCTGTTCGAGCTGCGCGTCGAGCCGTGCCCGCAGGGCATCTTCGTCCTCTCGGTCGACATCTCTGAGCGCCGACGCCTCGAAGGCGAGCTCCGGCAGGCGCAGAAGATGGATGCCATCGGCCAACTCGCGGGCGGCGTGGCCCACGACTTCAACAACATGCTCACCGCCATGCAGGGTTTCGCCGGGTTCGCGCTCGACGAGCTCGGCGCCTCCCACCCGGTGGCGGGGGACCTGCGCGAGGTGCTGGCCGCCGTCGATCGCGCGACCGCCCTCACAAAACAGTTGCTGGCGTTCTCGCGCCACACGCCATTCGCGGCGCGCGTGCTCGACGTCAACGTCCTCGTCGAGTCGCTCGATCGCCTGCTACGCCGGCTCATCGGCGAGGACATCGAACTCGAGACGAAGCTCGCGAGCGAGTCGTGGCGCACGTTCATCGACTCGGGCGCCTTCGAGCAGCTCGTCGTCAACCTCGTGGTGAACGCCCGCGACGCCATGCCGGACGGCGGGTGTCTCACGATCGAGACGCTGAACGTCTCCATGGACGAGCCTCAGGCGCTGGCGCACGCCCAGGTCATTCCCGCCGGCGACTACGTCGTGCTGGCGGTCACCGACGAGGGAATAGGGATGGAGCCGGCCGTCGTCGAGAAGATCTTCGATCCGTTCTTCACGACGAAGCGAGAGGGAAAGGGCACGGGGCTGGGACTGTCGACGTGCTACGGAATCGCGCGCCAAGCGGGCGGCTACCTCTGGGTGTACAGCGAGCCGGGGCGCGGGTCGACCTTCAAGATCTACTTGCCGCGTGCCAATGGTCCCGTGAGCGAGAGCGTCGTGGCGGCCGCCGGTCGCGCCGCCGGCGGGCGCGAGACCATTCTGCTCGTCGAGGACGACCCCCAGGTGCGCGAGGTGGCCGCGCGTATCCTCAAGCGCCTCGGGTACACGGTCCTCGTGGCGGGGAGTCCCCAGGAAGCGATCGACGTCGCCGTCGCGCATGGCCGCGCGCCAGATCTCTTGCTCACCGACATGACTTTGCCCGGGGGCAGCGGCCACGAGCTGGCCCTGCGTCTGCGCGGCCGCCACCCGCAGCTCCGGTCGCTGTACATCTCGGGCTATACGGAGGCTTCGCTCGCGCGGCGGGGTGGGGTGCCGGCGGGAACGTCGATGCTCGCCAAGCCGTTCACGTCGGCGGCGCTCGCCCGCCGCGTGCGCCAGGCGCTCGACGAGTCGGGCCCCCCAGAGGCCCATCAACCGGCCGCCGACCGCAGGCCGCTCGTGTTGATCGTGGACGACGAGGACCCTCTCCGCCGTTCGCTCAAGCGCCAGTTGGTCGCCCTCGGCTGCGACGTCCTCGAGGCGTCCGAGGGCGCCCACGCGATCCAGGTGGCCGCCGATGCCGGCCCGTCGGTGATCTTCCTCGACCTGCACATGCCCGGGGTCGACGGTCACACGTTGCTGCGGCGCCTCCCCATCTCGGGCGTCCGCTCGACGATCGTGATCATGAGCGGCGGCGGCGACATCGACGACGTGATCTCGGCCCTCCGGAACGGCGCGTGCGACTACCTCAAGAAGCCGTGGTCGACGGAAGACCTCGCGTCCGCGCTGCGGCGCGCGCTCGAGGTCTATCGCGTCGCCGAGGGCGAGCCCGCCTGAGGTCCGGTGAGAGCCGGCGGCGATGCCGCAGGCTGGTCGGCGTCGCGAACGCCCGCTCGCCTTCCCGACGCCGAGGCAACGCCGCAGGATCGACCCGAGGGTTTCTTTCTGCGGGTCCGCGCATTCCCGCCGTCGCGCTCATGTTGTACAAGGTACGAACACCCGGTTCCGTCTGGCTCTCGGTCTCGCGATGGCGCAGAAGAGATCACGGCGAAGTTCAGGACCCTCTTCTCCCCGAACGGCGCGTTCCACGCGCATGAGCCTGCGCACGCTGCGTGAGAGCGTGGGCAAGACGCAGAGCGAGGTCGCCCGCGTCGCTTCGATGACGCAGCCGCAGCTATCGCGCGTCGAGAGCCGCCGCGAACATTTGATCTCCACGGTTCGCAAGTACGTCGAAGCCTTGGGTGGCGACGTCGACGTCATCGCGCGGATCGACGGTCGGTCGATCGTCTTGCGCGACGTTTGAGGGTCATAACTCGGAGGGTATATTCCCTGACGGCTTGGGCCGTGGCGCCTTAACGTTTCGCCTCCGAAAGATGCGTCGAGGGTGCGGAGTTCCTTCGCTGCGGTCATCGAGTCGGTCCGAGACACGCAGGACGTCGTCGTCGTCGTGCGCTATGGCCAGCCCGTCGCCGCGCTAATGTCAACGCGCCGGCTTCCAGAGCCCGAGCGGAAAACGTTGGCATCGCTGCTCAAGAGCACGGGGCGCAGCCCGCCTCGTCGGGAGTAACGTGCCCATGGCGGCCGGCCGGCAGTGGAGCAGCCGTGATGGAACGAGGCGCGGCGCGGGTCAGTCGCCGCCGGCCCTGCACTTGCCGCCGGCGCACTTGGCGGACGGCTGGCAGCGCACGCCGCACGCGCCGCAGTTGAGGTCGTCCTTCATCGTCGACACGCAGATGCCGCCGCAGCGGGTCTCGCCGCCCGGGCACGGCGTCAGACCGAGGCAGGTCCCCGCGACGCAGGCCTCTCCGGCGGAGCACGCCTCGCCGCAGGCGCCGCAGTTGGCCGAGCTCGTCTTCAGATCGACGCACGCGCTCCCGCACGCGGTCTGTCCCGCGCCGCAATTGAGCTGACAGGCGCCCGCGCCGCAGGTCTGGCCCGCGGCGCATCTCCGGCCACAGGCGCCGCAGTTCGCTCCGTCCTGCTGGAGGTTCACGCACCCTCCTCCGCAGAGCGTGCTGCCACCGCCGCACGCGCAGCCGCCGCCCATGCACGTCGTGCCGCCCGTGCAGGCCACCCCGCAGGCGCCGCAGTTCGAGGGATTGCGCGTGACGTCGACGCAGCTGCCTGCGCACAAGGTCGCTCCAGCGGGGCACGTGATCTTGCAGACGCCGCCGCTGCAGACCTGGCCTGCCGCGCACGCGGTGCCACAGGCGCCGCAGTGCCTCGGATCGGTCGCGGTGGCCACGCAGACGCCGCCGCACAGCTGAGCGTCGCCGGGGCAGACGCACGTTCCCGCAGCGCAGCTCGTGCCGCCCGTGCAGACGATGCCGCAGGAGCCGCAGTTCCGGTCGTCGTTGCCGACGTCGACGCAAGCGGCGCCGCAAGTCGTCTCGCCGGCGAGACAAGTCACGACGCACTTCCCGAGCGAACAAATCTGTCCTTTCGCACAAGAGGTGCCGCAACCGCCGCAGTGGGCCGGATCGCTGTGAAGATCGACGCAGCTTCCACCGCACGCCGTGCGCGCGCCCGCGCAGGCGCACTGACCTGACAGACACGTCGTGGCGCCGCCGCAAGCGGTGTCGCAGGTCCCGCAATGGGCGCCGTTGCTTCGCGTGTCGACGCAGGAGTCGCCACACTTCGTGAGGCCGGTGCCGCACGTCATCGTGCAGGCGCCGCCGTTGCAGACGAGGCCGGCGCCGCAGGCCGTCCCGCAGGCGCCGCAGTTCTTGGCGTCGCTGTCGAGGGAGGCGCACACGCCCGCGCAGGACGTTTGGGCCGACGGGCATACGCAAGCGCCGCCGCTGCAGATCGTTCCGCCGCCGCACGCCGCGGCGCAGGCCCCGCAGTTCGTGGGGTCGGACGCGAGCTCGACGCACGCGCCGGCGCAGGACATGAGGCCCGGCGCGCACGAGGCCGCGCAAACCCCGAGATCGCACACCTGGTCCGTCTGGCAGGTCTGACCGCAGGCGCCGCAGTTGGTGGCGCTCGTGTTCGTGACGACGCACGTCCCTTTGCACGACGTCGCGCCCTCCGCGCACACGGCGATCGAGCAATCGCCGACCGTGCAGCCGCTCGGCCCGCGCGCCGGTCCGCCGTTCCCATTGTCCGGATCCGCGCTCGCCGGCGCGCCGCTCCCCGCTCCGCCGTCGGGGCCGGTCGCCTGAAGGGTCATCGAGCCACATCCGGAGGCCGCGAGCATGCTCACAGCCAAAAACAGTCCAAGTATCGATTTCATGAAGCGCAGGGAACGTGGGGCTCGAATGCGCTCGCTGCAATGCCCAGCCCACCGCGCAGGGCTCGGTCGGTCGTTACCGCGCAGTGACATTCGGCCGCGCCAGCCTTCGCGTCGGCTACAAGGCATGGTCACCTCCGAGCGCCGAGCGCGGCGACGACGGCCTCGCACGTCGTGACCGTGGCCTGGCGAGGAAAGATCTTCTCGACGAGCACCCTGTGCACCTCGGGGTCCGCGTCGGCGCAGCCGTCCTCGACGACGAAGAGGCGATAATCGGCGTCCGCGGCGTGACGTACCGTGGAGAGGATGACTCCGCTCGTCGAGATGCCCAGGAGGACGAGCGTATCAATGTCGCGCGCGTGCAGGAGCATCTCGAGGTCCGTGCCGGCGAAGGCGCTCACGCGATGCTTGATCACCGTGGGCTCTCCGTCTCGAGCCGCCAGCTTATCGTGAATGGCCCCGTCCTTGGACCCCGGCAAGAACGTTCCGGTGCTCTTTATGGTGCCGAACGACTGATTGCGCGCGCTGATCTCCGGGTGGCCGGCCCGGAACCCGACGTTGACGTGCGCGACGAAAACCCCCGCCGCGCGGGCCGTCGCGAGCACGTCGGCGGCGCGCGGCAAGACCGGCGCCGCCCGTTCGGGCATGCGCGCGACGATGCCGTTCTGGAAGTCCATGAAGAGCAGGGCACTCGACCGGCGATCGAACGCTGCGCCGCTCATGAGCGGTTTCCGGCGGTGACTGGCGACACGATGAGCGGTCCTAGCACGATTCACCGCGGGTCATCATCGGAAGTCACTCCCGAGGTGCTCGACACGAGGTGCTCGACCCCTTACGGGGCGCCGCGCCTGCTCATAGGATATGTTCAGCGGGAGGCAGCCATGCGCAGACCGGTACAGAGGATCGTGAAGAGCAGCCAGGTCATGGAGGGGGCCGGCGTTCACTTGCACCGGGCCATCGGGTTCGAGGCGCCCGAGCGTCACGACCCGTTTCTCCTGCTCGACGACTTTCGCTCGGATCTCCCCGACGATTACCGGCGCGGGTTCCCATGGCATCCGCACCGAGGCATGGAGACCATCACCTACGTGCTGCGCGGCGAGGTCGAGCACGGGGACAGCCTCGGGAACCGAGGCGTCATCGGGCCGGGCGACGTGCAGTGGATGAGCGCGGGCAGCGGGATCATCCACCAGGAGATGCCGAAGGGCGAGGCGAGCGGCGCCATGTATGGCTTTCAGCTGTGGGCCAACCTGCCGGCCGCGCACAAGATGACGGCGCCGCGTTACCGCGGCATCTCTGCGCGAGACATCCCCGAGGTGACGGACCACGGCGGCGCCATCGTCAAGGTCATCGCGGGTACGGTGGCGGGCGTCACCGGGCCCGTGCGTGACGTGGTCACCCGCCCCGAGTACCTCGACGTGACGATCCCGCGCGGCGCTTCTTTCACCCACGCGACGCCACGCGGACACACCGTCTTCGCCTACGTCTTCGAAGGCCAGGGCCGGTTCGACGCCGCGTCCCGGGCGCCCGTCGGGAATCGCAGCCTCGTCGAGCTCGGCGACGGCACGTTCGTCACCGTTGCCGCGGCCGACGGCGAGCCGGTGCGCTTCCTCCTCGTGTTCGGCGAGCCTATCGGCGAGCCCATCGCCTGGCGCGGTCCCATCGTCATGAACACCCAGGAAGAGCTGGAGACGGCCTTCGCGGAGCTCGAGAAGAACACGTTCGTCAAGAC
>DATKFB010000288.1:0-4196 GCA_035544435.1 Polyangia bacterium | reverse complement strand
GGACGTCAACGTGCGCGGCGCGTTCGCCTGCACGCACCACGTCCTGCCCGCGATGCGCGCCCAGAAGTTCGGGCACGTCCTTATGATGTCGCCCCCCGTCGACGTCGACGCCGCCACGGGCAAGGTCGCCTACGCCATCTCGAAATTCGGCATGACGCTCATCGCGCGCGGGCTCGCCGAGGAGGTGCGCGACGACAACGTCGCCGCCAACGCGCTGTGGCCCGTGACGATGATCGAGAGCCTCGCGACGATCAACTGGGGGCTGGGCGATCGGACGCTGTGGCGAAAGCCCGACATCCTCGCGGACGCGACGCTGCGCATCTTCGCGAAAGAGCCGCGCTCGTTCACCGGCCACGCCCTGCTCGACGAGGACTTTCTACGCGGCGAGGGCATCACCGACTTCACGGGCTATAGGTGCGACCCGGCCCACGAGCCGCCGCGCATCGGCTTCGACTTCCTGGCCGCCAAGCCCGGCAAAAACAGCGCCCCGGCCTGATTGTTTGCCGCTCCGCCGAAAACCCGGTTACGCTCCCCTGCATGGCCAGCGTCGACGAACAATGGCAGGTGTTGTTTGAGAGCCTCGAGCGCCTGAGGGCCAAGTGGCCCGCGCCCGATTGGTCGTACGATAGGAGGCTGCGCTGCGTGGCCTCGTCGATCCCCATGAGCCTCGAGCCGGCCGCGCGCGCCGCGATGACCGAGGTGCTGCCCAGGTCGTGGAGCGCGCAGACGCTCGCCGAGGCGCCCGAGGGCGTGCGCAAGGTGGCCGAGAGCTGCGGCGGCGTGCGCTCGGCGCAACTCCTGTTCTGGGGCGGCGAGCCGGGCACCCCCGGCGCTTTCGGGCTGTGGTGGCCGTGGGGCGACGGGACGACCGTCTCACTGCGCATCGGCCTGCACGATCTCGACCAGCCCAAGGAGCGCTACCCCAAGCTGCGCGACATCTTCGGAATCCCGCAAGCCACCGCGGCGGCGCCGGGCTAGCCGGGCGCCAACGAGCGAGGTAGAAAAGACGCGATGCGCGGCCTCAGCTTTCAAAGACCTCACGGAGCTCTCCGCCTCGGCGTCGCGCTCGCGTGCGCGACGCTGCTCGTCGGCGGCCGCGACCTGCGGGCCGCAGCCGAGGACGCCGCGACGCCGGACGCGACCACGAGCGGCCAGCCCAAACCCAAGAAAACGCCCGCCAACAAGTCCAAGGCCGCCAAGTCGAGCAAGTCCAAGAACGGCAAGACGACCGGCAAGCCCAAGAAGGTGCCGGACGCTGCGACGCCCGACGCCGCCGCCCAGGCCAAGCTCAAGCGCCGCCGCATCGGCGCGACCCCCGCCTACGTCATCGGCGACGCGGACCCGCACCTCATCAACGAATCGGCGCCGCCGCTCGAGGCGTTCCCGGGAGATTCGAAGGCCGTGAAGAAGGCCTTCGCCGAGACGCGACGCGATCAGCTCGCCGACGCCGAGAAGGCCGCCCGCGATGCGACCTCACCGGATCGATGGCGGACGGTTCTCTTCATGCTGCGCGGGCTGCCCGAACGCACCGATCCCGAGGCCTGCTTCTGGCGCGTGCTGTCGTTCTACCGGCTCGGCGAGATTCAGCGCGCGCGCGTCCTGCGAGAGAACTGCGAGCTGCCGCCGAAGGACAGCGCCGCGCTGAACGGCGAGGACGCGACCGCGTCGGGCGTTCCCCAGATGGGAACCGTCGCCGTCGACGACGGTTTCGGTCCGCCGCCGGGCGGCGCCACCAAGACCGACGCGAGCCCGACGACGTCCCCGACGCCGGCCGTCTCTCCTTACACGGGCCCGAGCCCCCAGCGACACTAGGAGCCCGCCTGCGCAAAGCGCAGCGGGCTCACGACGGGGCCATCGCGCCCTCCCCCACAATCTCGCGACCGTCGGTCGCGACCCCTAGGATCCCTCGCTCACGTGATCGCGAGCGAGGGGACGCGTTCGTCCACGAGCGTGTGCACGGCGTCGAAGAGCGTGTCGAGCGAGAACGGCTTTCTCAAGAACGCCGCAGCGCCCGCCGGCTTCTCGTGCTCGACGGCACTCATGACGACGACTGGCACCGATGCCAGTGACCGATTGCTCCTGATCGCCTCCAACACATGTCGCCCATCCACGAGCGGCATCATGATGTCGAGGATCACCAGGTCTGGCCGCTCACCCTCCCGAGCTCCATTCAGGAACTCCAGCGCCTGCTTCCCGTGACTGGCGGGAACGACGTCGTACCCCTCCGCCTCCAACACGTCCTGGACGATGTCCCGGATGTCCGGATCGTCCTCGACCAAGAGCACCGTCTTCTGTGCCATGCGCACCCCTCCCAGATTTGAGCGTGCGACATATTACCGCACTGATCAACAGGTCTTGTATCCGTGGGGTCCCACACCCTTCGATGTGAAGTGGGTCACGGCGTACCCGTAGCTCCCGAAACCCCATCGCCTTGCCGTGAACGATGGCGTATCGTTTCCGATCCCAGGAGGAGCCATGCGAAGAATCCTGATATTCGCCGCCGGTTTGACCGTCCTGACGCTATCGGTCTCCGCCGAGGCGGCCGTCGTGCGGTACATGTCCCAGCACCCGCTCCCGAGGAAGATGGGCGGCGGTTTCTGCTACATCGACGTCCCTCACGTCCACGACTTCGGCCCCTCGGACCCCCGCATGTATCGCCAAGTCGACGGCGAATATTACTTCGTGGGCGACCCGTCGCCCTTCAACTATGAGGGGCCGCGCCACGCCTTCTATGGTCCTCATCCGATCGTCGAAGCGAACGTCCAGTTCGGGCATCCGGAATACTGTTATTTGCAGGGCCCGCACTACCACTGGTACGAACCGCCGGCCCAGGCGTCATTCGAGCTGCGCGGCGGCGCCTACTGGTTCACCGGGACGTACGACCCGGGCTACTACCAAGAGCGCCCGCGCTACATGGTCGTCAATGACGCTTACGCCCCTATCGTCTACGAGAGGCCGGTCGTCGACGTCAGGGTGGCCCCACCTGGCTTCCACGGCGAGATCGTCGCCGCCGGCCCCGGCTGGCGCGGGCGCGCCGTCGTCGGCGGGCCGCCCCCTCCCCTCGTTCAGGTCGGCGTGGGCATCAACGTCGGCGGCCCGCCGGGGCCTGTCTTCGTCGAGCACGACAACGGGCGACACCGCGGGTGGGAGCGGCACGAGCGGCACGAGGATTGGGAACGGCACGAGCGCGGCGGCTGGCGGGGTGGACCGCCCCCGCCGGCCCACGGCGGGGGTTGGCGCGGCGGCGGAGCGCCCGGCGGAGGCGGCGGCTGGAGAGCAAATCCGGCCCCGCAGCAGGGCGCCTGGCGCGGAAACCAAGCGCCGCAGCAAGGTGGCGGTTGGCGCGCGGGCGGCGGCAAAGCCGGCCACGGCAACGCCTGGAAGCGTTGAGCGGGGCGGTCATGCGCCGATTCCGAGCCTACCTGGTCCTCGTCGCCGCCAGCGCGCTCGCGCAGGGCGCCTGCGGCAAGAGCAAGGCCCCGGGCGGCGGGCCGGCGGCCCCCGCGCACGTCGAGGGAACGCCGCACACCGACGCGGTGCTCGACGCGTGGAAGAGCGCCGGGCTCAAGCCGGAGAGCTTCGCGCCGGTCGTGCCGCCCCCTTACGTGGCCGGGTACTGCGAGCGCGGCGCCGTCGCGGGCGTCGACGCGACCGTCTGCGAGTACGCCGATGACGGGGCCCTCGACCGCGGGCAGAAGCAGGTCAAGGACGAGTGGGCCCGCACGGGCGTGCACACGGGCGTCGTCGTCCGGACCAAGCGCACGCTGCTTTCGGCCGTCGACCGCGAGGCGCGCGATCCGAACGGCAAGACGATCAATCAGCTCATCCAAGCCTTCCGCAAGCTGTGACCAAGCGCGGTGGCGACCGCGGCGGGTCGGGCGGCGGTGACGACGACGCGCTGGCTTTCGCCGAGGCGATGCGCGGCGCGAAGCCCCTCCCCGCCGCGGTCCGCGGTCCCCTCCCCGCGGCGCCGCGACCGCGCGGTGCGACGCCGGACCGCGGGCGCCTCGCGGCGCGCGCGCGGCCCGAGGCGTACGAGGCCCCGCCCGAAGGGCTGACGCAGAGCTCGGCGTTCGCGGTCGAGACGACCGGCGGCTCGATCGAGGGTCGCGGCCGCGGCGTCGACGGCAAGTGGTTGCGCCGTCTCAAGGCGGGCGAGCTGCCCGTCGAGGCGCGCCTCGACCTGCATGGCTATG
>DATKFB010000287.1:0-5318 GCA_035544435.1 Polyangia bacterium | reverse complement strand
CAGCAGCGCGTCCTCGACCTCCTCGGCGTCCACCTGTTCCCATAACTCAACCTGGGAAATTCCTCGTCCGCGAGGAATTTCCCAGGCTTACGTCTACCGACTCGGGGAACTTCGGGCTAGTTTGCCGCATGGCCTTTCGCTTCGTGCCCCGCGCGCGCGATCCGGGCTCGCGCGCGCGGCGCGGGACCGTGTTTACTCGACGCGGCGCGATCGAGACGCCCGTGTTCATGCCCGTGGGCACGCGCGCCACGGTCACGGGGCTGACGCCCGATGACCTGACGACCCTGGGCGCGGCGATCCTGCTCGCCAACACGTACCACCTCATGCTGCGCCCCGGGATCGAGACCTTCGAGCGGGTGGGGGGCATCCACGCCTTCATGGGCTGGCCGGGTCCCGTGCTGACGGACTCGGGCGGATACCAGATCTTCTCGCTGCGGGGCGAGCGCACGATCTCCGAGGCGGGCGCTCGCTTCCGCGGCTACGTCGATGGCCGCATCCATCACCTCGGACCCGAAGAGTCGATCGCGATGCAGACGGCGATCGGGGCCGACATCATGATGGTCCTCGACGAGTGCATCAACGCCACCCTCGACCAGGGCGCCGTGCGCGCCGCCATGCAACGGACCCACCGCTGGGCCCTGCGCAGCCTCGCGGCGCGCCGCAACAGCGACCAGGCGCTTTTCGCGATCGTCCAGGGCGGCCTCGTGCCGGCCCTTCGTCGGGAGTCGGCGGCCTTCCTGACCGAGCAGCCGTTCGACGGCTTCGCGATAGGCGGCCTCGCCGTGGGCGATACGCGCGCGCAGCGAGAGGACATGACCGCGTTCGCCACCGAGCTGCTGCCGGCGGACAAGCCGCGCTACCTCATGGGCGTCGGCACGCCGCCCGACCTGCTGCACGCCATCGGGTGCGGCGTCGACATGTTCGACTGCGTCATCCCGACCCACCTCGCGTGGCAAGGCACGGCCTTCACGTCGACTGGCCGCGTCCGCATCTCGCGGGGACCGAACGCGCTCATCGACGAGCCGCTCGATGCGCGGTGCGCCTGCTCGACGTGCCGGACCTTCAGCCGGAGCTATCTACACCATCTCATCAAGAGCAGCGAGCCGCTCGGGCCGCGGCTGCTCAGCGTCCATAACCTGCACCACTATCTCGAGCTCATGCGCGAGGCGCGCGCGGCCATCGACGCCGGGACATACGCGGCGTTCGCGCGCGACAAGGCGGCCGCGATCGATCGGCACGAGCACGCCGAGGGGCGCGCGTGACGGCGCACGAGCGCGACGACGCGCCCTTGCGCCACGAGGTGGTGCGGACGCGGGGCGGGGCCCTCGCCATGCGCAGCCTCGAGGCCGGCGAGGTCATGCACCCGGGCGTGGGACCGCTCGTCGAGGCCGAGCAGCTCTACGTGCGCCAGTCGCGGCTCACCGAGAGGCTGCGTGACCCGGGGCGCGCGGCGCTCGTCGTGTTCGACGTGGGACTGGGCGCGGGCTCGAACGCGCTCGCCGCGCGCACCGAGGCGCAGCGCGCGCCGGCGGGAGCCGCGCGGCTCGAGCTCGTGAGCTTCGAGCGCGATCTGGGCGCGCTTGAGCTCGCGCTCGACACCGGCGCGGCGTTCGGATGGGCGGGTGAGCCCGCCGACGCCGCGCGCGCGCTGCTCGCGCAGGGCGTGCATGAGACCTCGCGCGCGCGCTGGCGCCTCGAGCGCGGCGACGTCCTCGCGGCGCTGGCGCGCGAGTCGGCGCGCGCCGACATCGTCTACTGGGATCCGTTCTCGCCGCGCGCGAACCCGGCGCTGTGGACGGTGGCGGCGTTCTCGGCGGCCCGGCGCGTGGCGGGGCCGCGCTGCACCTTGTTCACCTACAGCGCCTCGACCGCGACGCGCGTCGCGCTGCTGCTCGCGGGCTGGGCCGTGGGCGTGGGCGACGGGATCGGCGACAAGCGGCAGACCACGGCCGCTGCCGTCACGGCCGACGACCTCGCGCGTCCCCTCGACCGCTCGTGGTCGGCGCGTTTGTCACGCGCCGACGCACCCTTGCCGGCGGACGCGCCCTCGGACGTGGTCACGCGCGTGCTCGCGGCGCCACAATTTGGCCCGTAGAGCCACGGGGATCAGAGCCCGTTGCGCGTGCCCTTCGCGAGGATCTGCGCGCTGCCGAGCTTCTGCGCGGGCAGCAGCGCCGTGCGCATCTGGTTGAGCGACAGGGGCCCGACGTTGAGCTTCGCGACCTTGAGCGCCCAGAGCTCGAGCTCGTAGTTGTCGATGCCGCCACCGCCCGGGCCCTCGTAGCCCGGCGTGCCGCCGAAGGCGCTCTTCTGCATGGCGCCCGCGGGGGTCGTCGGGTTGGCGCCGCGCGGTAGGTTCGCCGGCAGCATCGCGATCGAGGGCGGGATGTCCCACAGGATCCAGTGCGTGTTCTTCAGGGTCGCGTCGTACATCGAGATCGCGTAGCTCAGCGTGCCCGCGGGCGCGCCCGACCAGGAGAAGTCGGGCGACTGATTCATGGGCGCCGACGAGGCGGAGGGGAAGACGAGGCCGCCGTTGAGCATCTTGAGGCTCGTCGTCGTGAACGTCAGCGCGCCGCCGTCGCCCGCGGGGCCGTCGGTCGATGGCTTGTCGGCGAGTGCGTCCCCGCCGTCGACGTTGGCGCCCGCGGCACCCGCCGTGCCCGCGTCGTCGGTCGCGCCCGCGGCGCCCTGATTGCCCGCGCCGCCGCCGCTGGTCGCGCCCGCGGCACCTTGGGTGCCGGCCTCGCCTTGCGAGGAGCCCGCGGTGCCTTGCCCACCGGCCGCGCCCGCGGAGCCCGACGCGTCCGCGGTCGCGCCCGCGGTGCCGCTGCCGGGGTGAGACGGGCTCGAGCTCGAGCACGCGAGCGCGCTCGCGGCCAGACCCGTCGCGACCATGAGCGCCACGAACAGAAGACGGTCGCGAGATGAGCACGGCGAACCGTCCGACTGCGGAGACGTGAAAATGCGACCTCCTGGGGGTGAACGACCCGTGGGCGCATCCTACTGCAATTTGCTCACTGCAAGGCGCGACGCGAGCGCGCTAGGCTCAATGGTGAGCCCGGGCAGGTTTTCGTCGCGGGCTGCGGGAGCCCGCGTACCATCTGAAGACGCGATGATTGGCGAGACGGTCGGCAACTATCGCATCCTCGAGCTCATCGGCGCGGGCGGCATGGGCGTCGTGTATCTCGCGGAGCACCCGGCGATCGGCCGCAAGGTCGCCGTCAAGGTGCTCAATCCACGCACGGCCGAGAACGTCGAGATGGTGACGCGCTTCTTCAACGAGGCGCGCGCGGCGAACGCCGTTCGTCACCCGGGCATCGTGCAGGTCTTCGATTTCGGGACGCTGCCTTCGGGCGCGACGTACACCGTCATGGAGCTTCTCGAGGGCGAGAGCCTCGCGGCGCGGCTCCGACGCGTGGAGCGGCTCGAGGCCGCCGCCGCCGTCGAGATCGCCTGCCAGACCGCCGACATTCTCGCCGCCGCGCACGCCAAGGGTGTCATCCACCGCGATCTCAAGCCGGACAACCTGTTCCTCGTCCCGGATGTGCGGGCGCCCGGGCACGACACCGTCAAGGTGCTCGACTTCGGCATAGCCAAGCTCAATCTCACGTCGTCGGCGCCGACCAGCTTGCGCACGCGAACGGGCGCCGTCCTGGGCACGCCGCGCTACATGTCGCCAGAGCAGTGCCGCGGCACGCGCGAGGTCGACCTGCGCACCGACATCTACGCGCTCGGGATCATCCTCTATCAGATGCTGTGCGGGTGGCCGCCGTTCACGTCGGCGGGCCACGGCGAGCTCCTCCACCTGCACATCGCCGTCGCGCCCGTGCCGCCGCGCTCGTACAACAAGAACATCTCGGAGGCGCTCGAGGCCGTCATCCTCAAGAGCCTCGCGAAGGAGCCGGACGCGCGCCAGAAGACGATGCGCGAGCTCGAACGCGCTCTGCGCGGTCTGCGCGTGGACGCGCTCTCGATCGCTGACGGCGGCCCGCGCGCCGCCGCGCCGCGGGTCGCGTCGGGCACCGCGCCCGCCGCCGTCCAGACCACGTTCTCGGCCGCCATGGGCACCATCGAGCCCTCTACCCAGAAGACGCGGCCCTCAGCCTGGCGCTGGGTCGCGGCTCTCGGCGGGCTCGCGCTCGCGGGCGTCGCCGCCAGCGTGATGCTCGGGAGCGGCGCCGCGCCGTCGCGCGCGCGCACGGCGCCCAAAGCCAGCGCCGCCGCCGAGGCGCCGCCCCCGCCCACTCCACCGGCGCCAGCGAAAGCCGCCGTCGCCATCTCCTCTGAGCCACCGGGCGCGCGCGTCGTGCGCGCGAGAGACGGCGCCGACATTGGCGTGACGCCGTTTCGCGAGTCCTGGCCCGTGGGCGTCGGCGTCGAGAACCTGCGCATCGAGCTGCCCGGCTATCGGCCCGAGCCGTTCGTCGTGCCGCTCGACCGCGGCGTCGATCTCCATTTCGTGCTCGATAAGGTCCCCGCGCCACCGGCCGAGAAGAAGCGCGGGCGTCGACACGGCACGCCCGCGACACCGACGGCGACGCCGACGCCGACGCCGCCCGCCGACGAGCCCGACCTCGAGCCAGCCCTGCTCTGACGTGACCTACTGAATCTCGAGTAGCTCGAGCTCGTAGACCAGATCCCCTTTGGGCTGCCCGCGCACCGCTTGCGCCCCGAAGGCCAGATCGCGCGGGATCCACAGCCGCACCTTGTCGCCGACGCTCATCTGCAACAGGGCCTCGCGCCACCCGCGCATGACGCCCGTCATCGGGAAGATCGCCGGGTGGTGCGCCATCACCGACGATTCGATGAGGCGGCCATCAGCGGTCCAGCCCGAGAAGTCCAGCTTCACCTGGTTGGCGTCGTGAGGGTGCTGGGTGCCCTTGCCCTTCTTGAGCGTCTCGATGACCAGGCCCGATGAGGTCCGCCGCGCGCCGGCCGGCGGCGTTTTCAAGTCGCTTGGTGTGGGCGGCGCCGTGACGATCTCGTAGAGCTCGATGTCGAGCGTGACATCGACGGGCGGGGGCGCGTCATCGTCGTCGGGGCGGAACGTCAGGCGCGCGGGCACCCAGACCCGACACTGCTCGCCGGGGACCATCTTCTTCAAGGCCTCCGCCACGCCGGGGAACGCCGTCACGAGACACTGGTTCTGGGGGTCCCTCCAGCGGCGCGTGTCGGAGAGGAAGGTGCCGTCGCGCTTCCAGGCCGAAAAGTGCAGCTTCACGCAGTCATTGGCGCGCGGGTGCTGTCTGCCGCGCCCGCGCCGCAGGATCTCGATGGCGATGCCCGACGGAGTCTTGAGCGCGCCGGCGGGCGGG
>DATKFB010000286.1:0-4935 GCA_035544435.1 Polyangia bacterium | reverse complement strand
GGGTTGACGTACGTGAAGGCGACACACTGGGGCTCGATCATGCAAGTGTCGCGGCACTCCTCGGGGCGGGTCGAGGCGAGGTCGAAGCTCCGGTAATCGCTGCCGCGACGGTTGACGTTGAGCTCGAGCGTGGCCGAGCCGCTCGACACGTAGCCGGGCGTTCCGGGGGCGGACTGGACGATCGTGCAACCTGCCGTGAGCAGCGCGAGCGCGAGTAAGGACCGCATGCGAGACCTCCCTGGTTTCGTGGGTCCGCAGAGTAGCACGCCGCGCTCGCGCGCCAGAGCGTCGAGGCGCGCGCTACGCGAGGCTCTTCTTGACGAGATCCTCGAGGCGGCTCTTCGGGACGGCGCCGACGATCTGACCGACGACCTTCCCCGCCTTGAAGACGAGGAAGGTCGGCAGACTGCGCACGTCGAGCTTGGCGACGATGTCCTGGTTGCCGTCGGCGTCGAGCTTGCCGACGCGCACCTGTCCCACGTAGGCCTCGGCGAGCGCTTCGACGTGCGGGGCCATCGCGCGGCACGGCGAGCACCAGGCGGCCCAGAAATCGACGAGCACGGGAACGGGCGACGCCGTGACGGTGCGCTCGAAGTTCTCATCGGTGAGCTCGACGACCTTGGATTCCTTCTTCTCGGCGGTCGTGGCGGGGGCGGTGGCGTTCATGGCTTCCTCTCCTCGTTCAAGCGGCGACCTCGCGGTCATCTTGCAAACAGGCGCGCAGGTCGGCCTTCGCGCGGTGGAGCAGCACGGCGACGTGTCCTGGCTGGATGCCGAGCTCGCGCGCGACGTCGTCGCCCGGCCGATCGTCGAGCATGCGCAGCGTGACGACGGCGCGCTGAACCTCCGCGAGCCGCGCCACGCAACGCGCGAGCCGCCCGCGCTCCTCGACCTCGGCGAGTCGCTCGTCCGCGGCGGGCCCGGCGTCGGCGAGCGCGCCCACGCTGGCGTCGTCTGAGACGTGCGGCCGCGCCACGGCGTGCAGCCGCCGCGCGTTGCGCGCGACGTTGCGCACGAGCGCGACGAGGGTGTGCCCCGCCCACTCGCTCGGCGCGAGCTCGCGTGCCCGCGGCAGGATCAAGAAGGCCGTGAACGCCTCCTGGACCGCGTCGAACGCGTCCTCGGCGCCCAGCCCCTCGCGCCGCGCCACCGCGGCGAGCCGCCCTCGGTGCTCGTGCACGAGGTGCGTGACCCAGCCCGAGAAGTCGTCGCCCTCGCGGCGCGGCAACGTCTCTTCGCAGGGGCACGGTTCGGTCTCGGCGGCGCGCGTCACGGGTCTGTCCGTTGGGCTTTCGATGCCCCGTCGCTCACGGCGTTACAGGCGACGGGCCTCGAAGAGAAAGGTGTCGAGCGGGCGCGAAATTACAGAGGCCTAGGCCCCTACCGGAGCACCGCCACCCGCTCGCCGAAGATCTGCTCGATGCGGGCCAGCAGGTCGTCGGAGGCGGCGACCTTGTAGTCGTCGCCGAGGTCGAGGACGGTCTCGCTGCGCTTCGGGATCTCCATGCGCAGCGTCGTGCGGCAGGGGCCGGAGTGGGCGCGCAGGAGCTTCTCGAGGGATTGGAGCTGCTCGCTCTTGATGACGTCGGCGTTGAGGCGGATGTCGAGCAGGCTGCTCTTCTCCGAGCGGATGCGCGAGAGGAGCTTGGCGTCGAGGAAGCGGAGGCGCTCGCGCACGTTCTCTCCGTCGCCGAAGGGCGCGTCGACGGTGCCCGTGACGAGCAGCGGCTCGTCGCCCGAGAGGACCTCGCGGTGGTCGTCGACCTTCTTCGAGTTGACGATGTACTCGACCTGGCCCGTGTGGTCCTCGAGCGTCATGAAGGCGTACTTGCCGCTGCCGTTCTTCATGGGGCGCTCTTGATAGCTCGTGACGACGCCCGCCAGGATCACCTCGGCGCGCTCGCCCTTCTCGAAGCAGTTGCGCGCCGTCGCGTTGGTGTAGCGCTTGATCTCGCTCGCGAAGCGATCGAGCGGGTGCCCGCTGATGTAGAAGCCGAGCGATTCTTTCTCGTAGGCGAGCAGCTCCTTGGGCATCCACTCGTCGCCGTCGGGGTACTTGTCGTCGAAGAGCCCATGCCCCGACGTCGTTCCGTTGCCGTTGGCGGCATGGCCGTTTGCGCCGTTGCCGTTCAAGGCCCCGTTCTTCTTGGCGAGCGCGCCGCCGCCGAAGAGCGACAGCAGGCTCGTCTGTCCGCTTTCGCGCTCGCGCTGCGCCTCGGCGGCGCGCTCCGTCGCCATGTCGATAGCGCAGAAAAGCCGCGCGCGTGACACGCCGTTCTTCTGGGCGATGCCGTCGAAGGCGCCCGCCTTGACGAGGGCCTCGAGCACCTTGCGGTTGACCTTGCGGCCGTCGACGCGCTTGCAGAAGTCAAAGATCGACAGGAAGGGCCCGCCATCGTCGCGCGCCTGCTTGACGACGTCGACCGCGCCCTCCCCCACGCCCTTGACGGCGCCAAGGCCGAAGCGAATGACCTTCTTCTTTTTCTCATTCTCTTCGGTTTCGACGACGCTGAAGTCCTTGTCGGACTCGTTGACGTCGGGGCGGAGGACGGAGAGGCCCGCGGACTTGGCCTCCGAGATGAACTTCACGACGGCGTCGGTGTCGTCCTTGTCGCAGGTGAGGAGCGCCGCGTAGAACTCGACGGGGAAGTAGCGCTTGAGGTACGCCGTCTGGTACGTGAGCAGGCCGTAAGCCGCCGAGTGCGAGCGGTTGAAGCCGTAGCCCGCGAACTTCTCCATGAGGTCGAAGACGCGCTCGGCGATCCGGGAGTCGACCTTCTTCTCCTTGGCGCCGTCGAGGAAGGCCACCTTCTCCTTGGCCATGGCCTCGGCCTTCTTCTTGCCCATGGCGCGCCGGAGCAGGTCCGCCTTGCCCAGCGAATATCCGGCGAGCGCCGAGGAGATCTGCATGACCTGCTCTTGGTAGACGATGACGCCGTAGGTGTCCTTGAGGATGGGCTCGAGCGTCGGGTGGTCGTACTCGACGCGCTTGCGGCCGTGCTTGCGCTCGATGAAGTCGTCGACCATGCCGCCCTCGAGCGGCCCCGGGCGGTAGAGCGCGCCCGCCGCGACGATGTCCTCGAAGCAGTCGGGCTTGAGCTTCTTGAGCAGCTCCCGAAAGCCGCTGGACTCCAGTTGGAAGACGCCCGTGACGTCTGCCGCCGAGATCATCTTGTAGACGCCGACGTCATCGAGCGAAATCAACGAGAGATCGAGCGGCTCGAGTCCGGCGGCCGCCTTCTCCTTGTTGACAATGTCGAGGCAGGTCTGGATGACCGTGAGGGTTTTGAGTCCGAGGAAGTCGAACTTCACGAGGCCGGCCTTCTCGACCATGTCCTTGTCGTACTGCGTGACGATGCCGTCCTCGTCGCCCGCCGGGCGGAAGCACGGAACGTACTCCCACAGCGGCCGATCGCCGATGACGACGCCCGCGGCGTGCTTGCCCGCGTGGCGGTTCAACCCCTCGAGGCGCTTCGCGACGTCGAGCAGCTCGCGATAGGTCGGGTTCTCCTCGTAGAGCGCCTTGAGCCGCGGCTCCTTCTCGATGGCTTCCGCGATGGGCGGGCTCTTGCCTTGCACCGGCTCGGGCACAAACTTCGCGACCTTGTCGGCCTCGGCGAAGGGGATCGCCATGGCGCGCGCGATGTCGCGCACGCCCGAGCGGGCCTTGATCTGATGCATGGTCACGATCTGGCCGACGTTGTCCTTGCCGTACTTCTGCGTGACGTACTGGATGACCTCGTCGCGCCGGTTCATGCAGAAGTCGATGTCGAAGTCGGGCATGCTGACGCGCTCGGGGTTGAGGAAGCGCTCGAAGAGGAGCTTGTTTGAGATCGGATCGATGTCCGTGATGCGCAGGCTGTAGGCCACGAGCGAGCCCGCGCCCGAGCCGCGGCCCGGCCCGACGGGGATGTTGTGGTCCTTGGCGTAGCGGATGAAGTCCCAAACGATGAGGAAGTAGCCGGCGAAGCTCATCTTCGTGATGACCGCGAGCTCGAGCTTGAGGCGCGCGCGGTAGACGTCCTCGTCGAGGCGCTGGCTGCGGCGGTTCGCCTCCGCGATCCGCCGGGCGAGCCCCTCCTCGGCGACGGCCAGCAGGTAGCTCTCGGCTGTCATGCCGTCTGGCACCTGGAAGCGCGGCAGAAAGGTCTCGCCCAGCTTGAACTCGACGTTGCAGAGCTCGCCGATGCGCGCGGCGTTCTCCATGGCCTCGGGCAGGTGCTTGAAGTAGGCGTCCATCTCGCCGGGCGTCTTGACGAAGAAGGCCTCGTTGCGGTGGTGTAGGCGCTTGTCGTCGTGGATGGTCTTCTTCTGCTGCACGCACATGAGGATCTCGTGCGCGCGCGCGTCGGTCTGGTTCAGGTAGTGGCAGTCGTTGGTGGCGACGAGCGGGATGCCGGTCTTCCGCGCGAGCTCCTGGAGGTGGCCGTTGACGGTCTCCTGCTCCTCGAGCCCGTTGGGCTGCACCTCGAGGAAGAAGTTGCCCTTGCCGAAGATTTCCTCGAACTCGCGCGCCACGCCTTCCGCCGCCTCGGGCCCGCGCCGCATGATCGTCTGCGCGACCTCGCCCCCGAGGCAGGCCGACAGGCCGATGAGGCCCTCTGAATGCTCGCGGAGGAGCTTCTTGTCGATCCTGGGGTTGTAATAGAACCCTTCGAGGTACCCCATCGAGTTCAGGTATGAGAGGTTCTTCCAGCCGGTCTGATCCTTGGCGAGAAGGATCATGTGGTTCGATTTGCGCTCGGTCTTGTCGAGACGATCGGGCGCGATGTACGTCTCGCACCCGAAGATGGGCTTGACGCCGTGGGCCTTGGCGCGCTGGTAGAAGTCGAGGGCGCCGAAGAGGTTTCCGTGGTCGGTGATGGCCACCGACTTCATGCCGCGCTCGAGCACCTTCGGGAAGAGCTGATCGAGCCGGATGGCGCCGTCGAGCAG
>DATKFB010000285.1:0-8384 GCA_035544435.1 Polyangia bacterium | reverse complement strand
CTCGGCGAGGCGGCGCCGCGTGTCTTCAGGCAACGCCGTCACGGCGCGCGGCGGCTCCATCGTGCGCGCCCACAGCTGATCGCGGAGGCGGCGGCCCTTCTCCGTCACGACGAGCATCTTGATGCGCCGGTCGCCTTCGGCGCCCTGCCGCGCGATGAGCCCCCGCGATTCGAGCTTGTCGACGATGCCCGTGACGTTCGACGCGTCGCAGACGAGCGCTTCGGCGAGGGTGCTCATCGCGAGGGGCCGGTCCGGCTCGAGCACGCGGACGGCGTGCCCTTGCATGGGACTCAGGTCAAACTCCGCGCAAACCGCCACCCACCATGCCTTCTGGCTGAGGAGAAACTCGATCATCACGGGCCAGCAGTCGTCCGCCGTCAGCTTCTTTGCCGCGGCCGGCCGCTTGACCTTCAGATTGTCGTCCATCCGTATTCGATAATTTCACACAACTTAATAATTTACAACTTCAATCTTTGTCAGATACGAATATAGTCCTTCTCACTGACCTTTGACATTCGACCCTAGATATCAACGCCACTCTCGCAAAGAGGACCCCATGAACTCGCGTCGCTTCTCCCTCCTTCACCTGACTTTCCTGGTCGGCGCCCTGCCGGTCGCCGCCGGCTGCCGCCGCTCGGAGGCCGAGCCGGCGCCCCACGGCAAGGGCGAGGCAGCCGCGCCCATCGCCGTCAAGGAGGTCGTGGCGCAGCTGCTCAAGGTTCCTCGGACGCTGACTCTCTCGGGCTCGCTCATCGGCTCCGAGGAATCGAAGGTCGCGGCCGGCGCCGCCGGCAAGGTCGTCTCGACGCACGTCGAGCGGGGCTCGGTCGTGCGCAGGGGCGCCGTGCTCGCGCGGCTCGACGCGCGCGCCGTGGGTGCGCAAGCCCAGGAGGCGGCGGCGCAGGTGGAGTCGCTCAAGGCGCAGGAGGCGCAGGCGAGGCTCGACTGCCAGCGGACCGACCAGATGTTCCAGAAGGGCGCCATCTCGAAGGCCGAGTACGACAAGAGCCGCACGCAGTGCGAGACGAGCAGGTGGTCGGTCTCGGCCGCCGAGGCGCACAAGGCCCTCACGGCCGAGGCGCTCAAGGACACCGAGATCCGCGCACCGTTCTCGGGCATGGTCGTCGAGCGCTTCGTGACCGCTGGCGAGTACGTGCGGGCGGATTCGCCAGTCGTCACGCTCGTCGACGTCGACGCGCTCCGCGTCGAGCTCACGGTGCCCGAGGCCGACGTCGCGACCGTTAGGCAAGGGATGACGGTGGACTTCCACACGGCGTCGAACGACAACGGCCCCGCCTACCACGGCAAGATCCGCTACGTCGGGCCGTCGGTGCGCCAGCAGACCCGCGACGCCGTCGTCGAGGCCGCCATCGACAACCAGGGGCACGACCTGCGGCCCGGCATGTTCGTGACGGCGCGCCTGGCGCTCGGCGAGCAGACGCTGCCGGCCGTGCCCGCGTCGGCCGTGCGCGCCGAGGGAACGCTGCGGCACGTGTTCGTCGCGACGGGCGGCCACCTCGAGGACCACCTCGTGCAGGTCGAGGAGGCGCGCGGCGGGCTCGTGCCCATCGTGAACGGCATCAAGGCCGGCGACAAGGTCGTCGTCGACGTCACCCCCGACATGCGCGACGGCGCGTTGGTGCAGTGAGGCCGCCATGCAATGGCTCGCGTCCATATCCGTCCGGCGGCCGGTCTTCGCGACGGTCCTGATCCTCACGATCGCCGTCGTCGGCGTCCTCGGCTACAGCAAGCTCAACGTCGACCGCTTCCCCAACGTCGACTTCCCCATCATCTCGATCATCACGGTCCTGCCGGGCGCGGCGCCCGAGGAGGTCGAGACCGAGCTCACCGACAAGATCGAGGAGGCCGTCAACACGCTGGGCGGCATCGAGGAGCTGCGCTCCGTCTCGACGGAGGGCGTCTCCCAGGTCTACGTGACGTTCACCCTCGACAAGGACGTCAACATCGCGGCGCAGGACGTGCGCGACCACGTGAGCCTCGTGCTGCCCGACCTGCCCGACGGCACGAAGCCGCCCGTGATCGGCAAGCTCGATCCCGACGCCGCGCCCGTGCTCTTCGTTGCCATGGAGTCGCAGAGGTCCGTCCGTGACCTGACCGAGCTCGCCGATCACGAGGTGCGGCAAGCCCTCGAGAGCATCCAGGGCGTGGGTCAGGTCTCGATCATCGGCGGCCGCAAGCGCCAGGTCCGCGTCTCGGTCGATCCGGTGAAGATGCGGGCCGCGGGCATCTCGGCCGTCGAGGTGCAGCGGGCCATCGTCTCGCAGAACGTCACCGTCCCTGGCGGCGCCATCGAGACCGGCCCGCAGCGCCTGACCTTCCGTGTGCGCGGCCGCATCACGAGCGTCGACGGCGTGGGCGACGTCATCGTGCGCAACGTCGACAACCACCCCATCCTCCTGCGCGACATCGCGACCGTCACGGACGGCGAGGAGGAGCCCGAGACGGCCGCCCTCGTCAACGGCAAGGAGTCCGTCGTCCTCTCGATCCGCAAGCAGTCGGGCGAGAACAGCGTCGCCGTCGTCGACGCCCTGCGCGCGCGTATGAAGGAGCTCGAGCCCACGCTGCCCGGGGGCACGAAGCTCAGCGTCATCCGCGATAACACGGAGAGCACGCGCACGAGCGTCAACGCCGTGCGCGAGCACCTCGTGCTGGGCGCCTTCCTCGCTTCGCTCGTGGTGCTGCTGTTCCTCGGCAACGTGCGCAGCACGATCATCGCGGCGCTCGCGATCCCGACCTCGATCGTGGGCACGTTCATGGCGATGTGGCTCATGGGCTTCACGCTCAACGTCATCACGCTGCTCGCGCTCGCACTCGCGGTCGGCATCGTCATCGACGACGCGATCGTCGTCCTCGAGAACATCGTGCGCTTCATCGAAGAGAAGAAGATCCGGCCCATGCCGGCGGCCATCTACGCCACGAAGGAGATCGGCCTCGCCGTGCTCGCGACCACGCTGTCGCTCCTGGCCGTGTTCCTGCCCGTGGGCTTCATGAACAGCATCCCGGGGCGCTTCCTGCGTAGCTTCGGCCTCACGATGGGCGCCTCGATCGCGATCTCGCTCTTCGTGAGCTTCACGCTCACGCCCATGCTGGCCTCGCGCTGGCTGCGCCTCGACGTGGGCCCTGACGGCGAGCGCAAGAAGAGCGCGCTCGAACGGCTCGTCGACGTCTTTTACCGCCCCCTCGAGGCCGGCTACATGAAGGTCCTGACCTTCGTCGTCGACCGACGCTGGATCGTCGTCGTCGCGGCCTTCGCGACGCTGGGCTCCTGCATCCCTCTCGTCAAGAAGGTGCCCAAGGGCTTCCTGCCCAAGAACGACGAGGCGCAGTTCGAGATCAACGTGCGCACGCCCGAGGGCACGAGCCTCGCCGCGACGCAGCTCGCGGCCGAGCGCATCGCGCGCGAGGTGCGCCAGTGGTCCGAGGTCACGGCGACGAACGTCACAATCGGCGACAACTCGACGAAGACGCCCAACCTGGCCTCGGTCTTCGTGCGCCTCGTGCCGCCCGACCAGCGCGTGCTCACGCAGGACCAGCTGCAGGACCGCGCGCGCAAGGAGATCGTCGCGAAGCTGCCCAAGAGCTACCGCACGTCCGTGCAGATCGTCGCGGCGTTCGGCGCCGGCGCCTTCAGCACGGCCACCGTGCAGTACACGCTCACGGGCCCAGACCTCGCCAAGCTCGGCGAGTACGCCGACGCGGCCGCCGCCAAGCTCAAGGAGGTCCCGGGCGCCGTCGACATCGACACCTCGATGATCACGGGCAACCCCGAGATCGTCGCCGTCGTGAACCGCCGGAAGGCCGCCGACCTGGGCGTCAACGTCCTCGACGTCGCGGCGGCCGCGCAGATCCTCGTGGGCGGCCTCGACGTCTCCCGCTACGCCGAGAACGGCCGCGAATACGACATCCACGTGCGCGCCGAAGAGCAGTTCCGTTCGCGCCCCGAGGCGCTCTCGCTGCTCACGGTGCCGTCCGCGAAGCTCGGGGCGGTCCCGCTCCTCGACGTCGTCGACCTCAAGCGCGGCGCGAGCCCGTCGAAGATCGACCGCCTGGCGCGCCAGCGTCAGGTGACGTTCTTTGCGAACACGAAGCCGGGCGTCGGCTCGGCCGAGGTGGGCACCGAGCTCGAGAAGATCGTGGCCGGCATGCACCTGCCCGCCGAGTACCGCTTCGCGCCCTTCGGACAGTCGAAGGAGATCAAGCGGACCGGCCAGAACTTCATGATCGCGTTCGGCCTGGCCTTCATCTTCATGTACCTCATCCTCGCGGCGCAGTTCGAGTCCTGGCTGCACCCCGTGACGATCTTGCTCGCGCTGCCGCTCACGGTGCCGTTCGCGCTCATCTCGCTCATCATCTTCAAGCAGTCGCTCGACATCTTCACGATGCTCGGCATCCTCGTGCTCTTCGGCGTCGTCAAGAAGAACTCGATCCTCCAGATCGACCACATCAACCAGCTGCGCCGCGAGGGTATGAGCCGGCGCGACGCCATCCTGCACGGTAACCGCGACCGTCTGCGCCCAATCTTGATGACGACGCTGGCCTTCGTCGCGGGTATGTTGCCCCTCGTGACTTCCAAAGGAATCGGTGCCGAGTTCAACCGCGCGACGGCGGGCCCCGTCGTCGGTGGTCAAATCCTGTCGCTCTTGTTGACGCTCCTCGCGACTCCCATCGCGTATTCGCTGTTCGACGACGTGTCGGTCAAATGGTCACGGTTCTGGGGCCGCGTCCTGCGCCTCAAGCCCCGCACCGACGCCGAGACGGGCGCGAGCGAGATCATGGGGCCGCCGCCCGTCGCCATCACGAGCGCCGATGGGCACGGCCACGAGCACGTCCGCGACGCGGAGGCGGCGTCGTGAAGCGGCTCGCGGCCATCCTGGCGTTCTCCGCGTCGGCCTGGACGACGCAGGCGCGGGCGCAGCACGCGGAGCCGCCGACGCCGCCGGCCCCATCCCTGGCGGACGCGCCCGCGGCGACGATCGAAAGGAGCGGTCTGCCCGAGCTGAGCTTCGAGGAGGCCATGGCCATGGCGCGCAAGAACAACCGCGCCATCAAGGTGGACCGCGCACAGCTCGCCGTGGCGCAGACGGCCACGGACACGGCGTGGTCGGCGCTGCTCCCAACGATCGCCGCGCAGGGAAAGTACACGCGGAACTACGCGCAGGTGCAGCTCGGCTTCCCGATCCCAGTCCTGGATGCGATGGGCCACCCCGTTCTGGATCCGACGACGGGCACGCCCGAGACGATGGTCAAGAAGCTCCTGCTCCAGCCGTCCAATCAGTGGGACGGCGTCATCAGCGCGACGACGCCGCTCGTCGCGCCGGCCGCCTGGGCCGCCCTCAAGGCCGTGAATGCCAGCGTCGACTCCGCCGAGGCGAATTTCCAGGCGCAGGAGGCCCAGTTGCTCGTCCAGGCCGCGGAAGCCTTCCTGGCCGCGGCGGGCACCGACGAGCTCGTCGAGGCGCGGCGGTCCAGCTTGATCGTCGCCCGCGCCACGTTGAAGGACGCTGAGACCCGGCTGGCCGCGGGCTCGGTGACCAAGGTCGACGTCGATCGCGCCCAGCTCGCTGTCGTCCGCGCCGAGCAGCAGGAGCGCGAAGCCCTGACGGCGCGCGACCGCGGGTACCGTGGGCTCGCGACCCTGCTGCAGATGAGCAAGCCGTTCAAGGTCAACACGAGCTTCCCCACGGCACCCATGCCCGATTCGAACGACGTGGGGACGGCGCTGCATCTGCGCCCCGAGTTCCGCGCGCTCGAGCAGACCGTGAGGTCCGCTGAGCAAGATAGCGAGGCGCGTGCCTGGCTGTGGGCGCCGACGCTGTCGGCCTTCGGCAACGCACGCAAATTCAACTACGACAACTTCCACTTCGATCGGTACTCATGGGCCGTGGGCGCGCAGCTCGACTGGCTCCTGTTCGACGGCGGCGCGCGCGACGCCGCCCGCCATCAGGCGAACGCGCGGGCTGCGGCCGCGCGCGAGCAGGCCGCGGTGTTCGCCGACAACGTCCGCGACGATCTGGCCAATTCGTCGGGGGACCTCCGAACGAAGCAGCAGGGCGTCGAGGCGGCCCAGCGCGCCGTGGCGCTCGCCAACGAGTCGCTCGACCTCATCCGGACGCAGTACTCGGCCGGGACGGCGACGCAGCTCGATCTGCTCCAGGCGCAGGACGCCGTGATCGGCGCGAACATCGCGCTCGTGCAGGCCCACTTCGACGTCGCCTCGGCTGACCTCGCCCTCCGCTACGCCGCCGGGACGTTCCCGCCGAAGTAGACGCGTCCGCGCCCCGACGGGGCGGCTATCGCACGACGTGCACGTTGAACATCGGCGAGCCGCCGGCGCTGAAGAGGCGGACCCAGAAGATCACGAACATCTCCTGGCCGCGCGCCGCCGTGAGATCGCCGACGTCGACGACGTGCTTCCAGCCGAAGCCTCCCTTGAGGAGCTCGGTGACCTGGGCCTTGGCGTCGGCGTCGTTGCCGCACACGAAGACGTCGTGGTCGCCCTTGAGGAGCGACGGGTCGACCATGAGGTTGGCGTTCATCGTGTTGAGCGCCTTGACGACCTTGGCCTCGGGGAAGGCGCGCTGGATCTGCTCGGCGAGCGAGTCGGTGTTGCACACCGTGAGCGACGGCGGCATGCCCTTCGAGAAGTCGAGGGGGTTGGAGACGTCGACGAGAATCTTGCCCCCGATGTTCTTCTTGCCCGCGAGCTCGAGGGCCGCGAGCGCGCCCACGCCGGACGTGCAATTGAACAAGAGCTCGCCGAAGGCGGCGGCCTCGGCGAACGTGCCCTGCGAGGCCTTGGCACCGCTCGCCTTGACCCACTCGGCGGCCTTGGCGTTTCCCGCCGTGCGCGAGCCCATCTTCACCTCGTGACCGAGCTTGGCGAGCTTCGTCGCGATCGTGTTGCCGACCGTTCCCGTTCCGAAAACTCCGATCTTCATGTCTGCGCCTCCGGGGCCGCGAATGTAGCAGGGAACCGCGCACGCGGCCGCGAGCGGCGCTACAATCGCTCGATGACCGCGCTCGTGACGATTGGCCTGTCGATCGTGATGGCCGCTGCGACGGCGCCGACGCCTGCTCCCGCCGCCGGCAAGCTCGCTCCTCCCACCGCGAAGGAGATGGCGGACGCAATCGTCGCCGTCAACAAGTCGCTGGGCCTCGAGAGCTGGCCTGCCCACGGCGTCAAGCCCTGCATCGATCGCGGCGGGCAGGGCATCCTCGCCAAGGACGTCACGCCCGAGGACGCGCGCAAGTGCGCCACGGCCGCCGTCGAGAAGGGCCTGCCCGAGCTCGGCAAGTCGTACGTGCTCGCGATCCTCATGGGCGCGATCGGCCCGGTAACGGTCATCGCCCTCGGGACGGGTGAGGCGGCGGGCTGGGGCGCCTACTCTTGCGACCCGGCGCGGATCTGCAAGCCCATGAAGATCAACCCCGGCAACAAATGGGGCAAGCGCCTCGACGAGCGTCGCGCGAAGGTCTGCGCCGACGCCGCGACGATCTGGCTGCCCGCCGGGCAAAAGGCCTGCCCGTAACGCACGGCCGCGGCGCGCGCCTCTCACCGAGACCGAGACGCGAGCTCAGCCCACCCAGAGGCGCGCGTTGCGGAAGAGGCGCATCCAGGGGCTGTCGTCGCCCGATTCGCGGTTCCACTCGCGCGGGCGCCACGACAGCTGGACGGTGCGGAAGACGCGCTCGGGGTGCGGCATAAGGATCGTGACGCGCCCGCCGGCGGCCGTGAGTCCCGTGATGCCGCCCGGCGAGCCGTTCGGGTTCTCGGGGTAGCGCTCGGTGACGGCGCCGCGGTGATCGACGAAGCGCGCGGCCACGGCGCCCGCACGCTCGAGCGCCGCGCGCTCGTCGTCCGCCGCGAACTCGGCGCGGCCCTCGCCGTGCGCGACGGCGATGGGCAGGCGCGAGCCCTCCATGCCGGCGAAGAAGATCGACGCGCTCTTCTCGATCTGCACGAGCGAGAGGCGGGCCTCGAACTGCTCGCTGCGGTTGCGCACGAAGCGCGGCCAGCGCTCGGCCCCCGGGATGAGCTCCTTGAGGTTCGAGACCATCTGGCAGCCGTTGCAGACGCCGAGCGTGAACGAGTCGGGGCGCGCGAAGAACGCCGAGAAGGCGGCGCGCGCGCGCGGGTTGAAGAGGATCGACTTCGCCCAGCCCTCGCCCGCGCCCAGCACGTCGCCGTAAGAGAAGCCGCCGCAGGCGGCCAGGCCGCGAAAGGACGCGAGGTCGACGCCGCCCGTGAGCAGGTCGGTCATGTGGACGTCGACGGCCTCGAAACCGGCGCGATCGAAGGCCGCCGCCATCTCGAGCTGCCCATTGACGCCCTGCTCGCGCAGGATCGCGACGCGCGGGCGCGC
>DATKFB010000284.1:0-10210 GCA_035544435.1 Polyangia bacterium | reverse complement strand
CGCTCGTGGGCCGCCTGGTCGCCGCTGCGCCCGCGCTGCTCGGGCGGGGCGGCGCGCTCGCCCTCGAGATCGGCGCCGGTCAGGCCCAGGAGACGGCGCGCCTCCTCACCGCGGCCGGCCTCGCCGACGTGCGCGTGCGCCGCGACCTCGGCGCCATCGAGCGCGTCGTCTCGGGGGTCTTGCCGTGAGTGCGCCCGCCGCGAAGCCGGCCACGCCCGAGACCGACGCCGGCATCGTGGCCGGTCGCGGCGCGCTCTTCATCGGCTTCGCCAAGATCTACTTCATGGTGAGCGGCTCTGTGCAGCAGATCCTGCTGCCGCGCCTGCTCGCGACGGCCGAGTTCGGCGCCTTCGCCGTCGTCAACAGCGTCGTCTCGATCATCAACAACACGATGGTCCAGGCGACGATCCAGGCCGTCTCGCGCTTCACGGCCGAGGACGACGCCCGGGCCGGGGCCGTGCAGCGCGCTGGCCTGCGCATGCAGGCGTTCATCGGCACCGCCGTGGCGCTCGCGCTCGCGCTGGGCGCGCCGCTCATCGCGCGCTTCATGAAGGCGCCCGAGTACGCGCGCTACTTCCGCATCGCGGCCGTCATCCCTTTTCTTTACGCCTTCTACGCCGTCTTCGTCGGCACGGCGAACGGCCTGCGCCGCTTCCGGGCGCAAGCGACCTTCGACGTCGGCTTCTCGACCGCCAAGACCGTCCTGCTGCTGGGCGTCGCCGTCGTCTGGAAGGTCGCGGGCGCGTTCACGGGCTTCGCCGTGGCCGCGGCGCTCATCCTCGTCGTCGCAGCGCGCGCCATGTGGCAAGCCCCGAGCGGCGCTCCTTTCCCGGCCCGGCGCCTCGTGCCGTACATGCTGGCCGTGGGCGGCTACGCCCTCCTGCTGAACCTCGCCCTCAACTACGACGTCTCGCTCCTCCAGCACTTCGCGGCCGAGGTGGACGCGACGCGCGCGCCCGCGCTTGCCGCCGACTACCAGGCGCTGCGCACGCTCGCGCTGTTGCCCTATCAGGCGCTCATCGTCATCACGTTCGTGATCTTCCCGCTCGTGTCGCGCTCGACCTTCGCCGAGGACAGCGAGGCCACACGCGCCTACATCACGCAGACGCTGCGCTATGCGCTCCTGCTCGCCGGAGCCATGGGCCTCGTGCTTGGCGCGCGGCCCGCGGCCTTGCTCGCTATCCTCTACAAGCCCGAGTACGGCGTCGGCGCCGCCGCGCTGCCCGTCCTCGTCGCGGGCGAGTGCTGCCTCGCGCTGCTCGGCGTGGCCTGCGCCATCCTCAACGCCGCGGGCCGCACGACGGCGACATTGTCGTTCATGGCCGTCACCGTGGCCGTCGGCTCGGGCGCCGCCGCGCTGCTCATTCCCCACGCCACGCCGGGCGCGCCCATGCTCCTCGCGGCCGCGACCTCGACCTCGCTGGGCATGGCCGCCGGTTTTCTCGCGTCGCTGCTGTATCTGCGCGCGCGGCTCGGCGGCAGCCTGCCCGCGCCCACCGTGGCCCGCGTCGCGGCGAGCCTGGCGATCGCGGCCGTCGTCGGGCGTTATCTACCCGGCCACGGCAAGATCCTCGGCCTCGGCGCTATCGCCGTCGTCGGCCTCGTTTACCTCGGCGCCCTCGTCGCCCTCGGCGAGCTCGGCGCCGCGGACAGGGCCAAGCTGGGCCGCATCCTGCGCCGGTAACCCGAGGGACCGTCCGGGTAACCGTGACATCCCTGCCCTGGGTGGCTGGGGCGGCCGCCGCTGAGACTCATGGCCCGCGGCCCTCAAGGGAGCGGCCCTGGACTTGCAGCTACTCGCCTGCGATGCCGAAGCGGACCGTCACAGTGCTGAAAGCCTGCTGGTCGGCCCTCGCGTGGATCTTGTACATCTCGGGCGTCATCGGATAACAACCGTCCACGCGCAGGGGAACGCGCCGTCGGAAGCCGTCGGGGGGCGGTCGGATGGATGTCTATCCCGACCGCGCCTACTGCGCGGTCTGCGCGCGCGCGGTTTGCGCCGGAGGCGTCTGCGCCGCCGCGTTCTTCCGCACGACGAGCGCCGCGACGGCCGCCCCGAGCAACACCACGCCGATGGCGGCGCCGACCAGGAAGCTGCGTCCAGCCCGCTTGGGAGGCGCCCGTCCCGTGGTCACGATCGAGGGCTCGAGGACGTGGGCGAGGGCCTCGGGCCCGGGCGTCGGTCCGCTGGGCGGGGCGCTCTGGGGCGCGAGCGCCCTGTCGACGGAGGCAGCCAGGCTCGACTTCTGTAGCCCGGACTTGCGGGCCTCCGCCGCCTGCGAGGCCATCGTTGACGTGGGGGGGGGCGCCGACGGCGCGTCCTTGAGCGTGCGCCGCTCGATCTCATCGACGACCTTGACGCCGACGGCGGGCGTGAGCCGCTCTTCGGACCAGGCGCGCGGGTCGATGAAGTCGCCCTCGTCGAGGATCGACGGGCGCTCGCCCGGCACGCCCCCTTGCGGCGACAGATCGTCGGCCGACAGCGGCCGCGCACCCGGGTCCTCGAACTCGACCGAGGTGATCTTGACGATCTCCTCCTGCAGCATGTGATCGATGATGCTCGGCTTCTTGCCGTCGCTCGACTGCGCCGCGCGGTCGTCGAGGCACTGCCGCACGAGCTCGGCGATGTCGCGCGAGATCACCTTGAGCCCGCGCGAATAGCTGTATTGCGCGAGCGCGTCTTGCATGTCGGTGGGCGAAGAGAACCGGTCTTCCTTCCGCTTCGCGAGCGCCTTGCGTACGATGTCCTCAAGCTCGGGCTCGACCTGCGGGTTCTGCGGCTTGATGGGCGGGATCTTCGCGTTGCGCACGAGCTCGACGGTCTGGTAGTCGGTCTCGCCGTAAAAGAGCCGCTTCCCCGTGAGCATCTCGTAAAGCAGGATCCCCACTGCGAAGATGTCCGCGGCGCTGTCGACCTCCTCGCCGCGGGCCGCCTCGGGCGACAGGTAGCTCATCTTGCCCTTGACGACACCGGGGTCGGTCGTCTCGATCTGGCTCGTGGCCTTCGCGAGGCCGAAGTCCACGACCTTGATCTCGCCCTGCTTCGAGATGAGGACGTTGGGCGGCGAGATGTCGCGGTGGACGATGCCGAGCGGCTTGCCCGTCTCCGGGTTGAGCAGCTCGTGCGCGTACGACAGGCCCTTGCAGACCTCCATGATGAGATAGAGGCTGTGCGCGATGGGGATGCGGCGGTTGATGCGGCGCCGCCACTCCATGAGCGCCTTGAGGTCGACGCCGTCGACGTACTCCATGACGATGAAGTACGTGTCGTCGGTGTGCGCGATGTCGAACACCTGAACGATGTTCGCGTGTTGCAGGACGAGCGACAGACGCGCCTCGTCCAGGAACATCGCGACGAATTTCTTGTTCTTCGTGAGCGCCGGCAGGATGCGCTTGATGGCGATGTTCTTCTTGAAGCCCTGCAGCGACTCGGCGACGCCGCGGAAGACCTCGGCCATCCCACCGGCGGCGACGCGCTCGGTGATTCGATATCGGTTATCGGGCATCCACCGGCTCTGGGAAAACCGTATAACAGATGTCCGGAGCGGGCAATTCGCGGCAGAAGTCGACGCCGGCACGGCGGGCTTCCGCCCGGCGGCCGCGGGTCACTCCTCGAGGCTTCCGGGGGAGATCTTGGCCTCGCCTTCGCCCTCCCCCAACCCGCCGCCCAGCTCCGCGAAGCCACCGCGTCCGGCCTGCTCGGCGGCCTGCTCTTCGCGCTCGCTCTGCTCCTTGCAGTCGATGCAGAGCGTGGTGACCGGCCGCGCGAGGAGGCGCCGGAACGAGATAGGCTCGCCGCACTCCTCGCAGACGTCGATCTCGCCCGCCTTGAGGCGCGCGAGCTGCTTCGTGATCTTGCCGAGCAGGAACTTCTCCCGATCGTGCAGGCGCATCTCGGTGGAGAAGATCTCCTCCTCCATCGACTCGTCGATCGAGTCGCGCCCGATGTTGCGCTCGTGGTTCATCGAGTACGCGAGCGCGTTCTGGCTCGTCTTCGCCAGGCGCTTCTGCTCGTCCTCGAGCACGGCGCGGATCTGCTTCTTCTCTTTTTCGCTCAGCATTTCGTCACACCTCGTCCGCCTGCGGAGCCAACTTGAGCGCCAGACTCTAACCTAAGCACTCCCAGGCCGGCAGATGAAGATGCTGGCGTGAGAAAAAGGATTCAGCGTCCGAAGCAGGCGTGCACCCTAGGATGCTCTTTCAGGACGCCTTCTTTTCGCGGACGAGCTGCGGGCGGCTGCGGGACACGACGACCTCGCGCGTGACGACGCACTCGCTCACGCCCGTGAGGGAGGGGATCTCGTACATGACGTCGAGCATGACCTCCTCGAGGATGGCGCGCAGGCCGCGCGCGCCCGACTTGCGGCGGGCGGCCTCTTCGGCGACGCCCTGGAGGGCATCCTCGGTGAAGCGCAGCTTGACGCCTTCCATCTCGAAGAGGCGCTCGTACTGCTTGGCGAGCGCGTTCTTCGGTTTCCACAAAATCTCGACGAGCATGTCGACGTCCAGATCGTCAGCGGCGACGATGATGGGCAGGCGGCCCATGAACTCCGGGATCATGCCGAACTTGATGAGGTCCTCGGTGCGCGTCATGGCGCGCAGCGCGTTCTTGGACTCCTCGCCCTTGCCGATGTGCGCGCCGAAGCCGAGCCCGCGCTCGCCCACGCGCCGCCGGACAATCTCCTCCACCCCATTGAAGGCGCCCGTGCAGACGAACAGGATGTCGGTCGTGTCGACCTGGATGAGCTCCTGTTGGGGACGATTTCGGGCCCCGTCAGGAGTGATCGACGCCTGCTTGCCCTCGAGGATCTTGAGCAGCGCCTGCTGCACGCCCTCGCCCGACACGTCGCGCGTCACGGACGGGCCGCCGCCCTTGCGCGCGATCTTGTCGATCTCGTCGATGCAGACGATGCCGCGGCTGGCCTTGTCGGGATCGTTGCCGGCGTTGCGGTAGAGCGCCTTGATGACGCTGTCGACGTCCTCGCCGACGTACCCAGCCTCGGTCAGCGTGGTCGCGTCGGCCATGGCGAAGGGCACGTCGAGCTTCTTGGCGAGCGTCTGCACGAGCAGCGTCTTGCCGCAGCCCGTGGGCCCGAGCAGCAGGATGTTACCCTTCTGAATCTCAACCTCACCGGCCTTGCCGTGTTGCCCGATGCGCTTGTAGTGGTTGTAAACGGAGACCGAGAGCGCCTTCTTCGCGCGGTCCTGGCCGATGACGTACTTGTTGAGCTCGTCCCAGATCTCGCGCGGGCGGGGATACTTGGGGCGCTCCGCCGCCTCTTCCTTCGCGATGATGTCGTTGCACAGCGCGACGCACTCGTCGCAGATGAACACGCGGGGACCCGAGATGAGCTTGCGCACCTCGCGGCGTCGCTTCCCGCAGAACGAGCAGTGGAAATCGTCCATCCGTGACTAGTATTGCATCAGGTCCCCCCCGCGCCAAGCGCCGCGGCTGACGATTCGCGCCGGCCGCCTGCCGGCCTGCCACCGACCCGCCACCGAGCGATGGCGAGGCAGTTTTTTGTTTCGAAGCCTTGATTTTTCCGTCGAGCGTGCAAGCGCGCGGCAGTTGCCCTGCCTGAGGCGGGCGGATACTGTAGGCCGCACATGCGAGCACTGGTCGTGACCTCGAATCCGGCGACGGCGGCGGCCGAGCCGGATTCTCCCGCGGCCGCGCTCAGCGATCTCGGGTGCGAGATCGTCGCCGTCGGCTATGACATCGACCAGCTGCCGGAGGACATCGAGCTGCAGCGCCCGTCGGTCGTGGTCGTCGACGCGGGCGCTCACCTCGAGGTGGGGCGGGCCGCGATCCGGCGCGTGCGCGAGGTGGGGTCGCTGGCCGACGTGCCGGTCCTGCTGTGCGTCGAGGTCTCACGCCTGGCCGGCCTCGACCCAGAGGCTGGCGCCGACGACTTCGTGCTATCGCCCGTCGTGGGTCCCGAGCTCTACGCGCGCATCCGCCAGCTCGATTGGCGCATGTCGTCGTTCCGCGCAGCGGGCCGCATCAAGATCGGCGACCTCGTCATCGACGCCGTGGCCGTCGAGGCCTCGTACCGCGGGCGGGCCCTCAAGCTGCCGCGGCAAGAGTTCCAGCTCCTCAAGTTCCTCGCCGAGCGCCCGGGCCGCGTCTTCTCGCGCGAGCAGCTGCTGTCGCGCGTGTGGGGCTACCGCTACGCGGGCGGCACGCGCACCGTCGACATCCACGTGCGTCGCCTGCGCGCCAAGCTCGGCCCCGGCAGCACCATGATCGAGACCGTCCGCCACGTTGGCTACAAGCTCCGCGCGCCCGGCACCGGAATCGCCGGTTAGGGTCTGCCGCGCGCTCAGCGACGGGTGATGTCAGTCAACGCGACGACGACGTTGGCGATGCCGATGGGCATCTCGAGGCGGAGGGGGACGCGGGCAGCGTCGTCGGAGAGCCACAGCTTGAAGGAGCGGTGGTGGCGGTCGCCGTCCGTGTCGGGCGTGCCGTCCCAGCGAACCGGCTCGGCTTCGGCGTCGAGGCGCAGCGTGAGGACGGGCTCGACACCGTCCGGCGCGGAGGCGCGGCCCGCGTTCGTGACGGTCACGCGCCAGAGCGCTTGGCCGTCGAGCACGTAGAGGATCTGCGGTGGGTTGCGCGGGCTAGCGGGCGGCGGCTCGATGCGCACGCGCAAGAGGAAGCCGAGCGGGTCGAGCAGCGGCGTAGCGAGCGTGGCGTGCCTCGTCGCGGGCGCGGCCGCGGCGCCCAGGCGCTCGCGCACGAGGCTGACTTGGCCGGCGTCGGCCTGCACGGCGCGATCACGCAGATCCCCCTCGGCGCCCGAGCGCGCGTTGTCCCACCGGCGCGAGTCGAGACGGACGAGATCGAAGTCGGTAGCGATGCGGTCCTCCATGCGGCCGAAGCCCAGCACGCCGCCCGTGCCGCGACCGTCGGCGTGCACGCTCGTGGCGCCCGGCAGGGCCGCCGCCACCGCGAGCTCGAGCTCGCCGATCTCGAGCACGCCATACTCGATGCGGTAGCGCGACCGCTCCTCCCGCGCGACCGCCGCCGGCGCGGGACGCGGCCGCGCGATTGGCCTCGGGGCCGGGAGCGCCGCGGGCACCGCCACGACAGCGCGCGGCGCGCCGCCCACCTCGTCGCAAGTGTGCGCGGGCCGCGTCATCGACAGCGCCAGCGTCTGCAGAAACAGCCAGGCGACCCCCATGCGGGGTTGGACGGGCCGACGCGCCGTCTTATGCTGCCTGCGTGAGGGCTTCCGCGCCCATCGCCATTTCACTGGGAGATCCCGCGGGCATCGGCCCGGAGGTCGTCGTGCGCGCGCTCGCCGTCCGCCCCGAATGCCGCGTGCTCGTGTTCGGCGATCCGGTCGTGCTGGTCGCGGCCGCCGAGCGGGCGCGCGTGCCGCACGTGTCCCCCGATTGCCTGCACGTCGTCACGGCGCTGGGCCCAAACGAGGTCGTGCCGGGCCGCCCCAACGACGCCTCGGCGCGCGCCCAGCTCGCCTACCTCGAGGCTGCCACGCTGGCCGTGCTCAGCGGCGAGGCGTCCGCGCTCGTGACGGCGCCCATCTCGAAGGAGTGGATCGCGCGCGCCGGCTTCGCCTTCCCCGGCCACACGGAGTACCTGGCGGCGCGCGCGGGCGTCACCGAGTTCGCGATGATGCTCGCAGGCCCGGCCCTCCGCGTCGCCGTCGCGACGACGCACATCGCGCTGCGCGAGGTGCCGACGGCCCTCACGCCCGCCGGCATCGCGTCGACGATCACGCTCACGGCCGAGGCGCTCGCGCGCCGCTTCCGCATCGCGCGGCCGCGCGTAGCCGTCGCCGGTCTGAACCCGCACGCGGGCGAGGCCGGCCGCTTCGGCGACGAAGAGAAGCGCCTCGTTGAGCCCGCCCTCGCCCTCGCGCGGGCGCGCCTCGCCGCGGCCGGCGTCGACGCCGCCGTCACGGGCCCGCACGTGCCCGACGTCGTCTTCCGTCAGGCGGCGGGCGGAGCCTTCGACGCCGTCGTCGCGCTCTATCACGACCAGGGCCTCATCCCCGTGAAGCTGCTCCACTTCGACGAAGCCGTGAACGTCACGCTCGGCCTGCCTTTCCCGCGCACCTCACCCGATCACGGCACCGCCTTCGACATCGCGGGCACGGGCACCGCGCGCCCCGACAGCTTCCTCGCTGCGCTCGATCTCGCGGCGCGCCTCGCCGCCTGATCTCACTCGAGCCCGCCCTGCGACAGAACGCCGCACGGCGGCACAAGCCTCTGAGATCACAGGAGATTCTCCTCCGATCGCGCCGAGCAAAGTTGCAAGGACCTGTGGTACTGTGTCCTTGGTGAAAAATCCGTCCCCCCGGCGCGGTCAGCCCTAGGGGAGCCGCGTCGCGGGAGGGATGCCCCCAGTCAGCATGAACAAGATCATCGTCAAGGGCGCGCGCGAGCACAACCTCAAGAACATCGACGTCGAGCTGCCGCGCGACAAGCTGGTGGTGATCACGGGGCTGTCGGGTTCCGGAAAGTCGTCGCTGGCGTTCGACACGATCTACGCCGAGGGCCAGCGCCGCTACGTCGAGTCGCTGTCGGCGTATGCGCGCCAGTTTCTGGATCAGATGCACAAGCCCGACCTCGACTCGATCGAGGGGCTGTCACCGGCGATCGCCATCGAGCAGAAGACCGGGTCGCGCAATCCGAGGTCGACGGTGGGCACGGTCACCGAGATCTACGACTACCTGCGCCTGCTCTGGGCGCGCGTCGGGCAGGTGCACTGCTACCAGTGCGGGCTGCCCATCTCGTCGCAGACGATCCAGCAGATGGTCGATCAGATCCTCGAGCTGCCCGAGGGCGAGCGCTTCTCCGTGCTCGCGCCCGTCGTGCGTGATCGCAAGGGCGAGTTCACGACCGAGCTCGCCAAGCTGCGCCACGACGGGTTCGTGCGCGCCAACATCGACGGCGACCTGCACGAGCTGGCCGACCCGCCCAAGCTCGAGAAGACGAAGAAGCACACGATCGAGGTGTTCGTCGACCGGCTCGTGCGCAAGGACGGCATCCGCCAGCGCCTCACCGACTCCGTCGAGCTCGCGGCCAAGCTCACGGGCGGCATCGTTAAGGTGTCGCCGCTCGAGGGCGACGACCAGCTCTTCTCGGAGAAGTTCGCCTGCACGGAGTGCGGGATTAGTTATCCCGAGATCGCGCCGCGGCTGTTCTCGTTCAACAACCCGGCGGGCGCGTGCCCGGCCTGCGACGGCATCGGCGCGAAGATGTTCTTCGACCGCGATCTCATCGTGCCCAACGACGAGCTGTCCTTGAAGGAGGGCGCCGTCGAGCCGTGGGAGCGCCGCAACAGCCCCTTCTTCCACCAGATCCTCGACTCGGTCGCGGCGACCTTCGAGATCGATCAGTACGTGCCGTGGGGGAAGATGCCGCAGAAGCACCGCGACATCGTCCTCAACGGCGTCGTCGGCCAGGAGGTCGAGTTCGCGTTCGAGAAGAACGGACGCAAGCAAACCTTCAAGAAGGAGTTCGAGGGCGTGCTCGCGAACCTACAGCGGCGGTTCGACGAGTACGAGCGGCGGCGGCGCGAGCAGGGGCGCACGAGCGAGGAGGACTTCGAGGCCATCTACGACGAGTTCCACCGCTACATGTCGCAGACCGTCTGCGAGGAGTGCGGGGGCACGCGGCTGCGCAAGGAGGCGCGCTTCGTCAAGGTCGGCGGGCAAAGCATCACCGAGATGACGGCCCTCACCGTGCGCGAGGCGCACGACTTCCTCAAGGCCCTGCAGCTGTCGCCCAAACACAAGGAGATCGCGGGGCGCATCCTGCGCGAGGCCGGCGACCGCATGTCCTTCCTCATCAACGTCGGCGTGGACTACCTGTCGCTCGACCGGACGGCGGCGACGCTCTCGGGCGGCGAATCGCAGCGCATCCGGCTCGCGACGCAGATCGGCAGCTCGCTCGTGGGCGTGCTCTATATCCTCGACGAGCCGTCGATCGGCCTGCACCAGCGCGACAACGAGCGCCTGCTCATCGCCCTCAAGCGGCTCCGCGATCTCGGCAACACCGTGCTCGTCGTCGAGCACGACGAGGAGACGATCCGCGCGGCTGACCACGTCATCGACATGGGGCCCAAGGCAGGCGTGCACGGCGGGCGCATCGTCGCCTCGGGCACGCCCGAGGAGATCGAGGGCAACAGCCACTCGATCACGGGCGCCTACCTCTCGGGGCGCAAGCGCATCGAGGC
>DATKFB010000283.1:0-3200 GCA_035544435.1 Polyangia bacterium | reverse complement strand
GTGCCGGAGCCATTCTTCTTGTACGAGAACGTGCTTTTCATGGAGCTCGTCATCGACGCCAACGGCGCGCCGGCCTCTCGCCTGGCCGATTTTGACTACGGGCCCGAGCAAGCCGCCGCCCTCCATCTCGAGGTGTTTCTCCAGGTCAAGTCGCTGCTGGAGACAGGGCAGATTCATGGCGACCTTTCCGCCTACAACGTCCTCATGGCGGCTCAGGGACCGACCATCATCGATCTCCCGCAGGTCGTGGACGTCTCGAAGAACAATAACGCCCGGCACATCCTGGGCCGCGATCTGCGCAACGTGACCGAGCACCTGTCCCGCTTCGACGCGCGATTGTTGCGCTTCGCCAACTGCGGCGACGCGCTCTTCCGCCACTTGGAACGCGGTACGCTGGGCACGGTGAGCGGCCCGGAGGAGAGCGCGCCCGAGACGCGGGGCGGTGGACGACGGGTTCGCGATGCCGAACGGGGCCGCGCGGGTCGTGACAAGGGCAAGCGCGGCGTGGCGCGGCAGCCCGCGCCATCGAGGGCGCACCATCGCGCACCGGAGCGTCCGCGGGATGCCGGCGGACCAGGTCGTCGCGGCTTGCGATAGAGGTTCCCGGGATGGGCGATCCCGAGCAACACGTCGTCGGCCCGGCGGCGGCTTATTCGGCTCGCGTCGGCAGTTGTGCCGCTCATGTCAGCCGCGGCGTCGGCCGCCGGAAGCACGTACGGGTCGACGAATCGCATTTGTTGCCGCCTGCCACGTAGCAGTTCGAGTCGTAGTAGCAGCTGCCGAAGCAAACGCCGAAGTTCATGTCGCACGAGGAGCCCAACGGCAGGTCACGGCCGTGTCGCGACCGGCGCACGTGCCGGCGCCGTCACACACATTGGGCGAGAAGGTGTGATCGTCGAGGCACCTCGTCGACGGGATCATCAGGTTGGCGCTCCCGCATGCCGTGCCGCGCGGACGCAACACGCAGTCGAGGCCGTCATCCGAGCAAAGGCCGACGTCACACTCGCCCTGACATCGCTGGCTGCAGCACACCTTGCCGGCGTCTCCCGTCTGACAGATCGGCTGACGCATTCATCGTCGGCGTCGCACGACTCGCCCTTGGGCAGGGTGAGAGGCGTTTGGCAGCTGGCCTTCGCGAGGTTGCAGATGAGCTCGGCGACGCAGTCCACGGTCGCGCCACAGGGCGCCCGGAGCGGCTGCGACTGCTGCGTCTGGCAGAGCTGTGTGCGGCCGTTGCAAATCAAGTCGTCGGCGCAGAAGAGGCCGCTGCCCACGTCGGCGGGGACCGTGGTCGACGCAGGCATTGGTCGCCGACGCGGCTGTGGATCGGCTTGAAGCTGAAGGTGTTCGGGGAGGAAACGCAGGCAGCCAGCCACCGACGTGGCGGCCGCGCAGACGATGACGGCTCTCCGCCCAACGCGTCGCGCTCACGAGACGACGGTGGGCTTCGCAGCGGGGCGCTGTCACGGGCGCTACGCCACCGGGAGGGCGTGGTCAACGTCGTCGGACGACTGCAGAGGCTTTGCGACGCTTTGAGGTCGATAGCGACGGCGCTTGCTTCTTCTTGACGCGCTTGCGACTCGGGGGCGACGTCGGGAGCGCGTGCGTCGCCAGCCAGCGTTCCAGCTCGGCGCGATCCAGCGCGACGGTCGGCGTGTTGGCCGTCTGCGCATATTCGGCGAGGGCCCGCCGCGCGAGCGCGACGGCGCGCGCGGGCTTGCGGCCGCTTTGCAAGACGGCGCGCGCCAGCGGGAAGCGCACCTCGGCCAGCCGAAGCGGCGGCGAATGCTTGGCCTCCCGAATGCCGAGCGCGCGCTCGAGCATGGCCACCGCTTCGTCGAAGCGTCCCGTTTGCTGATAGCAAAGCCCCAACGTCCGCATGGGGAACGTCGCCCCGAGACCCTGGCCAGCGGTCTCCCGCTGGAAGACGTCCAGCGCTGCGAGTGCCGCGACCCGCGCGGCCTCGATTTGCCCCAGCCGCCAGAGGAATTGCGCGTGATTGCCGATGACGAGGGCCGTGCGGGGGTGATCGCGCCCCAGCGTGGCGGTCAGGATGTCGACGGCACGCTCGTTGACGTCGAGCGCCCCGGCGAAGTCGGCGCCGTAGGCCATGTGGTTCGCGAGGTTGCACAGACTCAGGGCAACCTCGGCAGAGTTGGGATCGAGAACCCGCTCCTTTGCGGCGATGGAGAGGCGCGCGTCATCAATCGCATCTTCGAGCCGCCCCTGCTGCTCGCGCATGCAGCCGCGACTGTTGTAGTAAAAGGCCCACAATAATTCGTGTCCGCTCATGCGACGGAGAATCGTCTCGGCGTGTCGGCTCCAGATCTCGCCGACTTCGAAATGCGCTTGCGCGTATCCCGATATGTAGACCAAGTAGGCGGCAGCTTCGGCGGCGACCTCCTCGTGGCGCGCGCCCTCCGCGATCCAGATCGCCTCCTCGAACGTGGCCGACGCGGGTGTCTGGACGAGGTCTTGAAGCTTTCCGTACAGGAGGAGGACCTCTGCCAGGGTTGGCGCGTGGGCCAATCGGCGTGCCTCTTCGACGAGCGGAGTGACCGCCGCCAAGCCGTCGACGGCCCGACCGACGCGCGACAGAGCGCGCGCGTCGACGAGCCGTGTGCGAAAAGCCTCGACGGCGGCGCGCTTGGCGGGATCGTCCGGCAGCCGCACGACGGCGCGCAGGAGCTTGAGGTCTTGGCAGCGCTCGAGCGTGCCCAGTGCGTTCGCGGCGTTGACGGCGTTCTCGACGACCTCGAGCGTCGGGGCGCGGAACAGGCGGCAGAGCGCCTTCAGGTCTTCGAGCCCCTCGTCGAGGCAGGCCATCCGCAGATCCAGGATCTCGGACGACTGCTCCCCTCGCACGTGCGTCGCTTCACACACCTCGACGTAGAGCTCGGTCCAGCGCTGCGCGAAGCGATCGAGGATCGTGCTCGCCCCCGCGAAGACGGCGGCGGCGTACGGTTTGCCCGTCGCGATGAACGCTTCCCGCATGCGCTCCTTGCCGGGCGTCGGGACGGGGTAGCCGCCAACCGGTCCTTCCCACACCCCCGCGAGCTTCGCCGCGGCGCCCGTCGCGAAGCCTTTGCGGCCCGTGCCCGCGCGGCGATCGAGCTCGGTGAGGAGCTCGTTCATCGACGAGAAGCGCTCCGCGGGGTCGGCGCGCAGCCCGCGGCCCAAGACCTCGAGTACCCACATCG
>DATKFB010000282.1:0-3984 GCA_035544435.1 Polyangia bacterium | reverse complement strand
CGTGATCTTCGGAACGACGACCACCATGAGCAGCCCCATAATGCCCGAGCCGAGCACCATCATGATGATGGGGTAGGTCATGGCGGAGGAGACCTTCGAGCGCAGCGCGTGCTGCGCGTCGAGGAAATCGGCGAGGCGCGCGAGCACGGCGTCGAGGTTGCCCGCCGCCTCGCCCGAGCGGACCATGTTCGTGTAGATCTCCGGGAAGATCTTGGGGTGCTGCCCCAGCGTCTCGGCGAGCGAGCTGCCCTCGTTGACCTTCTGCCGCACGCCCGTGAGCACGACCTCGAACCGCTTGTTGTCCGACTGCTCGGAGAGCGCGCCCAGCGCCTCGGCGAGCGGAATGCCCGCGCGCAACAAGGTCGCGAGCTGCCGCGTGAAGACGGCGACCTCCTGGGGGCTCACGCTCTGGACGAAGCGCGACAGGTCGACGTCGCGCTTGAAGAAAGGCACGGCCGCGCCGCCCGCAGTCGCGGTCTTCGCGGGCGCGCGCCCGCCACCGCCCAGCATCTCTCGGTGCTCGGTGACGAAGATGCCGTCGCGCCGCAAGACGAGCCGCAGCCCCTTGGCGCTGTCGGCGTCGCGCGTCCCCCCCACGGCCTTGCCGCCCGCGTTGAGTCCCTTCCACGTGTAGACCGGCACGGCGAATCCCCTCAGTCCGAATCCTGCGTCGTGATCATGAGGACCTCGGCGGTTGTCGTCATGCCCGCGAGGACCTTCTGCGCGCCATCCTCGCGCAACGTCCGCATGCCGACGCTCGTGGCGTGGCTCTTCACCGTCTGGGCGTCCGCGTTCTTGATCGTCAGCTGGCGGATCTTCTCGTCGATGATGAGGAGCTCGTAGATCGCCGTGCGGCCCTTGTAGCCGGCGCCGAGGCAGGCCGGGCAGCCCGACTCCTTGGCGCGGTAGAGCATGCCCGGCGGCGGCAGCTGGCTGCCGTCGATGCCCTTGAACTTCACACGCCGCGCCTTGCCGCTCGCGAAGGCCGCCGGATCGATGTTGATGCTGAGCAGATCCTCGTCGGTGGGCTTGTACAGCTCGCGGCACGATGTGCAGACGCGGCGGACGAGCCGCTGCGCGAGCAGCGCCATGAGCGACGACGCCACGAGGAAAGGCTGGACGCCGAGATCGACGAGCCGCGTGATGGCGCCCGCGGCGTCGTTCGTGTGGATCGTCGATAGCACGAGGTGGCCCGTGAGCGACGCCTGGATCGCGATCTCCGAGGTCTCGCGATCGCGGATCTCGCCGACCATGATGACGTCGGGATCGTGGCGCAGGAACGAGCGCAGCCCCGACGCGAAGGTCAGGTCGATCTTCGTGTTGACGGCCGTCTGCGAGATGCCGTCGAGCTGATACTCGACCGGGTCCTCGATCGTGAGGATGTTGAGATCGGGCGAGTTGATCTTCGCGAGGCAGGCGTAGAGCGTCGTCGTCTTGCCCGACCCCGTCGGGCCCGTCACGAGCAAGATCCCGTGCGGGCGGCGAATCAGATCGTCCATCTGCCGCAGGTGATCGTCGCCGAACCCGATGTCGGCCAGGTCGTGCAGCACCGACTCGCGATCGAGCAGACGAATCGTAATGCGCTCACCCGCCTTCACCGTGGGGATCGTCGCGACGCGCATGTCGATGTCCTTGCCGGCGATCTTGCGCCGGATGCGGCCGTCCTGCGGCAGGCGCTTCTCGGCGATGTTGAGGCCCGCCATGATCTTCACACGCGAGATGATCGAGGGCATGAACTGCCGCGCGGCGCGCCTCGACTCGTAGAGCTCTCCGTCGATGCGGTAGCGGACCATGACCTCCTTCTCGCCCGGCTCGATGTGGATGTCGCTCGCGCGCTCTTTGACGGCGTTGAAGAGCAGCGAGTTCACCCAGCGGATGATGGGCGCCTCGTCGGTGATCTCGAGGATGTCGACGAGCTCCTCGCTGCTGCCCTCGTCCTCGCCCTCGCCGTCGCCCTCCTTGCCGAGCTCGCCGCCCTTGTCCTGCGTGCGCCCGTAGGCCTCGTTGATGACCTCGAGGATCTTCTGCGAGGGCACGAGCACGGCCTGCACCTCGGCCACGAGCTGCGCGCGCAGATCGTCGAGCGCGCCGACGTCGAGGGGATCGGACGTCGCGACGACCACCGTGTCGCCCTCGCGCCGCAGCACGAGCACGCGGTGCTGTTTGGCGAAGCCGATGGGCACCTGCGCGGCCAGCTCGACGTCGACGTCGGCCGCTTTGAGCTCGAGGAGCACGGCCATGCCGAGCTGGCGTCCGAGCGCCGCCAGCACGTCCTCCTCGGTGACGGCGCGCATCTTGATAAGGATCTCGCCGATGCGGCCGCCCTCCTTCTGCTGGGTCGTGAGGGCCTGCTCGATGAGCGCGGGCGTGAGCGGCGGACCCGCCTCGCCCGCGGCGGGCGCACGCGCGCCGCCGGCCGCCCGATGGGCCTCGAGCAAGAGCTCGCCGAGACGCTTCGTCGCCACGACGCCCTACGGTCCTCCCGGGGCAGGAGGCGGCGCCGGGGGCGGCGAAACCGGTGGAGGTGTAGCCGGGGGCGACGGCGCGACCGGCGGCGGCGCGTTCTTGTCGCCCGCCCCCGACTTCAGGGGCGGCTTGATCACGAGCTGCGGCTCGAGGGGGCCCGACTCGTCCACGGCCTGCGAGATCCGGAGCTGGTCGATCTCGTCCTCCTCCTTCTCGACCTCCTTGGCCGCGCGGTTGATTTCCTCGAGCATGCCGCGCTTCCGGCGGTAGTCGGCGACGTTGTCGAGAACGTGGCGATCCTCGCCGCCGAAGCGTTCGACGAATTCGCGACGCTCCTTCATCTTCTTCTCGAGGACGCGCCGCAGATCGGACTGGTCATTCACCACGTACGGCGTCAACGCAATGATGAGGTTGGTCTTGACGATGTGCTTCGTCGTGTTGCGGAAGAAGAAACCGAGCACGGGGATGTCGCCCAGGATCGGGATCTTCGTCACGCTGTCGATGACCTTGTCGGACATCAGGCCGCCGATGAGGATCGTCTGCTGATCCTTTGCGACGACGATGGTCTTGGCCGTGCGCTCGGACGTCGACGGGCCGAGGTTGCTCGCGCCCGGCGCGACCTCCGAGATCTTCTCGTCGACCTCGAGACGAATGAGGTCGTGTTCGTTGACGTGGGGCGTGAGCTTGAGCTCGAGCGCGACCTTCTCGCGCTGCACTTGCGGGAAGAGCCCGCCCACGCCCAAGCCGCCGAGCGCGCCCAGACCGGCCGCGCCCGTGGCGCCCGCGGCGGCGCCCAGGCCGAGCGTGCTCACGGGGAACGGGATGCGCTGGCCCACCGAGATCTCGCCCTCCTCGTTGTTCATGATGAGGATGTGCGGGTTCGACAGCACGTCGACGTCGCTGTTGGTCTGCAGCGCCTTGATGAGCACGCCGAACGACGGGATGTCGACCGTCGAGGTCGCGGCGGCGCCCAGGCCCTGCGCCTCAGCCGAGGTGAGCACCGGACCGAGGATGCCGGCCAGCATGGTGTCGCCGAGCGCGTTGGTCGGCTGCAGCGTGTTGGCCGGGTTGAGACCACCGACGATCAGGCTGGGGCTGCTGAGGCCGAACATCTCCGGCAGGATGCCGTGCCAAGAGGCGCCGAGGTCGCGCTCCTTGTCGAGCGTGACCTCCAGGATCATCCCCTCGACGAACACCTGCTTGCGCGGCGAATCGAGCAGCTCGATCACCCGGCGCAGCGCCTGATAGTCCTTGAGCGACGAGACGATGATCAGCGAGTTGGTGGGACGATCGAAGTTGAGACGCACCTCCCCCTCGAACAGGAGGTTGGGCCCCGTGAGCGGCTGACCGGTGCCGCCGGTCGGCGTCGGCGTCGGCGTCGGCGTCGAGCTGCGCGACGAGGTCCGCGAACGCGAGCTCCCCGCGCCGGTGACCACGACCCCGGTCACCGCGCCGATCGTCTGGGCCAGCTCGTCGCAGTTGGCGTTCTCGCAGTAGTAGACGTGAATCCGGCCGTCC
>DATKFB010000281.1:0-2478 GCA_035544435.1 Polyangia bacterium | reverse complement strand
CGCCGTGGCGCCGCCGGAACCCGCCGTGGCGCCGCCGGAACCCGCCGTGGCGCCGCCCGAGCCAGCCGTGGCGCCGCCCGAGCCGGTCGCCGCGTCGTCATTGCTACCGGCTTGGCCCGATGCGTCCGAAGTCGCACCGCCGGTGCCACCCGAGCCGGCCGCTCCGTCGTGGGAGCCGCCGCTGCCGCCTTTGCCGGTGTTGGCGGGGCTGCTGCTGCCGCAACCCCCGATCGCGGCGAGGAGCACCGCGCACGAGAACGTCGAGAGCCAAGTAGTCTTCCGGGTCATGAGGAGAGCCTCCAGGGTAATTGGGGAATAATTGCCGCCTTAGAGTACCCAAAATCCTGTATCTACCCAAGCAAAAGATACGCAGGAAATCTGGGCTCGGATGACAAAATTCGTGAATACAGCCACTTATGCGGCTCTCAGTGGCACCCGGTGACCAGCGTCACTTGCTGCGTGTTCTGGATGAGGTCGCGACAGTATGATCCGTGGACGGTCAACGTCAGGTCCCCGTCCGCGTCGAACGTCCAGCCGTCGACGCCGTCTTGCGGCACCCGCATGCCATCGAATCGAAGCTCGACGAGGTTCGGGTCCGGCGGCGGCGAGCGGAGGTCGATCTTGCAAGCCTCTTCGGCGATCGTCTCCACGACCGCCTCGAGAGCGCCCGAGAGCTCCGTCGGCGTCCTCGCGAGGTGGTATAGCGGTGTGCCTCCGCTGTCTATGCCGCCGTACGTCGCGAGCTGATCGAGGCAGGCGCTACCGACCGCTCCGTCGCCGATGCCGAACACCCCCGTGTTGATGTATGCGCGGCTCAGCTTCGTGACTTGCGTTTGGGCGTCGTCGCAGGCTGAGCTCGTCGAATCGGCGCCCGAGCCGCACGTGGGATCGCCGCTCGTGAGGAGCAATACGTAACGGTGTCCCGGGTCGCTCGCGGAGAAGAGAGCCGCGTACGTGCTATTGCACTTCGCGAGGGCGTCGGCGACCGGACGCTGCGGCTGGTCGCAGCCGGACCCGCCGTTGTCGCAGGCGGAGATGATCCGATCGATGGCCTTCAGGTTGTTGGTGATCGGCTGCGCTGCGTCCCCCGCGCAGCAGCCCTGACCGTTACTGCACATTGACGTGGCCTCGGGAAATTCTTCGTAGCCAAAGCGCACTCTCTTGTACTTCGAGATGAGGGCGCGGACCTGCTGATGGATGACGTCCAACCGCGAACCTGAGCCGAACCACGACTGCATGCCCGCGGAGCGATCGACGGCGAGGATGATGTCTGGGATGCGCAGCACGTTCGGGACGAACTGAATCTGCCCGCCGAAGCAAATCCCGATGGCGTCCAGGCGGCCGCCGTCGAAGCGGGAGCTGCCGCCCGCGCCGCCGTCGTCGTTGCGCGCGTCGACGACCGGACCCGCCCCACCCGCGCCGCTCGCGTCCCCCAAGGCGCGATCCGAAGGATCGAGGACGACCGTCTGGCGGCAGGCGCCGAGCGCGCCCAGGGTTGCGAGCGTGAGCACGGCGCCGAACGCCGAGCCCCGTCGAGTCGGCGTGAGCGTCGAGCGCGCGCAGCCGCGCTCAGAGGCGCGCCGCTCCCACACCTTCGCCGCTTCCCAGCAACCGCTCCGCGTCCACCCGGAAGCGGCCGCTTGGCCAGCGCCGCAGATAGGCCCTCGTCGCATCTGGACCGGATGGATCGCCGAGCTGCATGAGGCACTCGGCGCGATGGAAGGTGGCCGGCTCCGCGGCCTCGCGCACGAGCGGTGACGAGAGCGCGACCTGATACGCGGTGACGGCGCGCTTGTAGTCCGCGCGCGAGCGGTAGAGATCTCCCGCGACCCGAGCTATCTCGGCGCGGCGCTCGCTGTCGGGGTGATTGCGGATGAAGTCGCTGGCCTCTGCGAGCGCGCCCGGCGCGTCGCCCGCGTGCACGAGCGTCTCGATGATCGAGACGTCGGTCTCTACGCGCAGCACACCGTCTGGGTGATCGGACCGGTAGCGGCGCCAAGCCGCCAGCGCGTTGGCCGGCTGGCCCAGGTGGTCGCGCAGGATCTTTCCGACTTCATAGGCGGCATTTTCGCCGGCCGCGCCGCCGCGCTGAACGAGCGCGCGGTAAAGACCGAGCGCGCGCATCGTATCGCCCGAGGCCAGCGCCGCACGCGCGCTGGCCTCGGCGTCGGTATCCGCGGACGACGCGGTGCCTGGTCTCGCGAGCGCGACGGCGCGCACGTGCGGATTCGTCTGCGGCGCCGTGTCCCCCGACGGCAAGTCGGGGCTGGCCCACGTCTCGCCGGTCGCGAGGCGCGCGAGGCGTGCGTGATCCCAAACCTCGACAATGCCGTCCTGGTCGTCGACGTACACGCGGCGCGCGCCGTCCATGCGCAGCTTGAAGCGCGTGCCGAGAACGACGACGCGGTAGGGACCCGCGAGCACGACGAACGAATGACCCGCGGAAGGGCGAGGAACCTTGAAGGCCACCTCGCCGCC
>DATKFB010000280.1:0-2501 GCA_035544435.1 Polyangia bacterium | reverse complement strand
GCCGACCGACCTGCGCAAGAGCTTCGACGGCCTGTCGGCGCTCGTCGCTGCGACCTTCGAGCAGGACCCGCTCTGCGGCCACCTGTTCGTCTTCCGGAATCGGCGCGGTGACCAGATCCGCGTCCTTTTCTGGGATCGGACGGGCTACTGCATCCTCGGCAAGAAGCTGGCGCGCGGGCGCTTCCACCTGGCGCGAGAGCCGGCCGCAGGGGTGACGCACGTGGAGGTCGAGGCGGCGGAGCTTTCGTTGATGCTCGAAGGGATCGACCTGTCGGGCGCGGTGCGGCGCAAGCGATGGCGCCCGTCCGTGCCGAGCGCGCCTGGCAGCTTGTTGGGCCGTTCGGCGGAGGGTACAGCCCGCGCCGCGTGACGACGGCGGCCCGTACCGAGAAGCTTCCTGCCGACCTGAGCGACGTCCAGCGCAAGCTGGAGCAGCTCGTGGCCGAGGGGCGCCTCGCCGAGTTGCTCCATGTGGTGATCGAGCTGCTCGCTCGGATGCGCGACACCAACAACGCGCTCACGACGCGGCTTCAAAACGCGCTGCGGGAGCTGTACGGGCGAAAGAGCCAGAAGGTCAGCTCGGAGCAGCTCTCCGAGATGCTCGCGAAGATCGCCGGCGAGCAGGCGCCCCAGGGGGCGACGCCCAGCACGACGCCCGACGCGACGCCGGATGCGCCGCCCCAGGAAGGGGCTGCCGCAGGCGCCGGTGACGGCCAGGTCCCCCAGCCTCCTGCCCCTCCCAAGCCGCCTCGCTGTCGCGGCGGTCGCTCGCCGCTGCCCGCCCACCTGCCGCGCAAGGAGCGCGTCGTCCCCGTCGCCGAAGCGGAGCGCACGTGCGCGCAGTGCGGGGAGGGCAAGGTGTGCATCGGCCACCGGAGCAGCCTGATCCTGGAGTTCGAGCCCGCCCACTTCTGGATCATCGAGGAGAAGTGCGAGAAGCTCGCGTGCCCGCGCTGTCCCGAGGAGGGCGTCGCCACCGCGCCGAGCGAGAAGGTCATGGACCGGGGCCGACCCGGGCCAGGGCTGCTCGCCCATCTGTTGGTGAGCAAGTTCCACGACTCGATGCCGCTCTACCGGCAGGCGCAGCAATATGCGCGATACGGTGTGCCGCTCGCCCCGTCGACCCTGGGCGACTGGGCCGCCTTCGGGCTCGACGTCCTCGCTCCGGTTGCCGCGCGCATCTTCGCCCGCAACGTCGCCTCCTTCTACATGCACACCGACGACACGGGCCTGCGTGTGCTCGATCGCGACCATCCCAACGGCGTCAAACGAGGTCACGTCTGGGTGTTCGTGGGCCACTCCGAGCAGGGCGCGAAGCTCGTGGCGTTCCGCTATACGCCGGACTGGAAGGCCGAGCGGCCGGCGACCCTACTCGCGGGCTTCGTCGGATACCTGCAGGGCGACGGTTACGCCGGCTACGACGCCATGGAGGACGAGCACGGCGAACCCCTCGTGCCGGAGGACCGGCGGCTGGGCTGCGGGATGCACATCCGCAGCAAGTTCGAGAAGGCGGCCAAGGGCGGCGACGCCCGCGCGGCGTTGGCGCTCGCCTACTTCAAGACGATCTATCGCGTCGAGGCCACCTGCAAGGACGACGCGCTGTCCCCCGAGGACCGCCGGCGGCGGCGCCAGGAGCAGTCGCTGCCCGCCGTCGACGATCTCTATCGCTGGATCCACGATCTGCATCCCCGGCTCGTCCCCAAAACACCGCTCTACGTAGCGACCCAGTACGCCATCAACCAGGAGGCGGCGTGGCGGCGCTGCTTCACCGACGGTCGCTTCGAGATCGACAACGGGGAAGCGGAGCGCAACCTCCGGCGCATCGCTATCGGGCGCAAGAACTACCTGTTCGCCGGCTCCGAACAGGGCGCCGAGCGCCTCGCCGTCGCCTATACCGTCTTCGGTTCCTGCCACGTCAACGGCGTCGATCCGCTGGCGTGGGCCACGGACGTCATCGACAAGCTTCAGCGCGGATGGCCCACGTCGCGGCTCGACGAGTTGCTACCCGACGCGTGGGCCAAGGCGCGGCCGAGTCTGTGACGCGGCCGGCGCCCCTCATCGCCAGCAGGTGAGCGTCGGAGCCGGCTGCCGGTCGACGCGCGCGGCGGGCCGCCAAGTGTGTCCGCAGGCCCGGGGCGCTGGCAGATGGCGACGGCCGGGCGGTTACGGCGGGCCTGCCCTCAGCGGCTCCTTCCACGCGTGCCGCGTCCCGGACCTGGACCTGCCCCCGTGAGGGGCGTGGCGGCGCGCGCCGCCACCCTACTGTAAGGAGGAGGCCGCAGCCCGACCCTCCACGGGATGCATGTGGGAGGCGTCCCCACATCCATTTTTTGGATCCATTTTATGTAGGTGCGACGAGGTACGACATCCATTTGATGTAGGTCGTACCTCCAACCACACCGTGGGCGCGCCTCGGCGATTCGCGAGTGTCCCATCCGTGGCACACTCCGCGGGCCTCGCGGAGGTGAGTGTTTCACGCGTGGGACACTGCGCGCGCCCCG
>DATKFB010000279.1:0-2830 GCA_035544435.1 Polyangia bacterium | reverse complement strand
GTCGTGATCCCGCTCGACGGCCCCGTCTACACGCACGACGGCGACGTCCAGCACGAGGACGAGACGTTCGCGGGCGACGAGCTTTACGTCTCGATGACGCTCGTCTCGACCAACGACGGACGCGTCCTGTGGCACTCGCGCCAGGAGCTCGATCTCGACGCTCAGGATCCGCGCGACGTCGATCGCATGGTGCAGTCTTTCCTCGACAAGGGTACCTTGCCGCCGCGCGGAGGCTGGCAGCCGCCCGCCGCGGCCACCAAGAAATAGAGCCGCCGAAATAGAGGCGTGGGTCTACCTGGTAAGCTCGACCGGTCATGGCCGGCGCCGAGCACGAGGCCCGCTGGTGGCGGGCCGAACCAGACGGGAAGATCCTGTGCACGCTGTGCCCGCGCGCCTGTCGCCTGGCCGAAGGCCAGCCGGGGTTTTGTTTCATTCGTCAGAACCGCGGTGGCCGCCTCGTTCAGCTCGGCTACGGACGCTCGACCGGGTTCGCCGTCGATCCTGTTGAGAAGAAGCCGCTCAATCACTTCTTCCCGGGCACGCCGATCCTCAGCTTCGGCACGGCCGGTTGCAACCTCGGTTGCAAGTTCTGCCAGAACTGGGACATCTCGAAGGCCAAGCTCGACGCCGAGGGCCTGCGCGAGAACACGCCCGACGAGATCGTGACGCTCGCGGAGAGCCAAGGCTGCCCGTCGATCGCCTACACCTACAACGATCCGGTGATCTGGGCGGAGTACGTCGTCGACATCGCGCGCGCGGCCCGCGCCCGAGGCGTCAAGAACGTGCTCGTGACGGCCGGCTACGTCACCGAGGAGGCGCGCGGCGAGCTCTACGCCGACGCCAACGCCGCCAACGTCGATCTCAAGGCGTTCACGGAGGAGTTTTACCGGAAGCAGACCGCCTCGCACCTTGAGGAGGTGCTCGAGACGCTCAAGTGGATCCGCCACCACACGCGGACCTGGCTCGAGGTGACGACGCTGCTCATCCCGGGTCACAATGACGGCGACGACGAGATTCGACGCCTCGCGGCCTGGTTCCATGAGAACCTCGGGCCCGACGTGCCGCTCCACTTCACGGCGTTTCATCCCGACTTCAAGATAATGGACGTCCCCGCGACGCCGCCCGAGACGCTGCGGCGCGCGCGCGCCCTCGCGCGCGCCGCCGGATTGCGCTACGTCTACGTCGGTAACGTGCACGACGCCGAGGGCCAGACCACCTCCTGCGCGCGCTGCGCGCGTCCGCTCATCGTGCGCGATTGGTACGCGATCGCGCGCTACGACGTCCGGGTCGGCGACGGCGACGGCGCCTGCCCGCACTGCGGCCATCCCCTCCCCGGCCGCTTCGGCGCCGAGCGCGTGGCGCCGCGCGCCGGCTTCCGCCGCCTGCGCGTGGCCGCGCCATGACCGCCTCCGCCGAAGCCGCGTCCGGGCTGACGCCTCCGCGCGAGAAGCAGCCGCCCGGGCTCTTCCTGCTCTTCGGCGTCGAGATGTGGGAGCGCTTCTCTTACTACGGCATGCGCGCGCTGCTCGTGCTCTACCTCGTCGACAAAGCGCACGGCGGCATGGCCTGGAGCAAGGAGGCCTCGCAGAAGCTCTATGGCTGGTACGGCTTCCTCGTCTATCTCCTGCCCGTGGCCGGCGGTTACCTCGCCGACCGCGTCATCGGCACGCACCGCGCGATGCTCATCGGCGCCTGCATCATCGCTTCGGGCCATTTTTGCCTCGCCGTGCCCGGACAGACGACGTTCTTCCTGGGTCTCGGGCTCATCATCCTCGGCACGGGCTTCTTCAAGGCCAACGTCTCGACAATGGTGGGCCAGCTCTACCGCGAGGACGATCCGCGACGCGACGGCGGCTTCACGATTTTCTACATGGGCATCAACCTGGGCGCGCTGCTCGGCCCGCTCGTGTGCGGCGGCCTCGCGGCCAGCCCGCGCTTCGGCTGGCACTGGGGCTTCGGCGCCGCGGGCGTCGGAATGGTCATCGGCCTCGTCATGTACGTCGTGTTCAAGGCCCGCTACCTCCCGGGGATCGGCCTCGCGCCCCTGGCCAAGACGGCCTCCGAGCGGGCGGCGCCCGCGGTGGCGCTCACGGGCCATCAACGCCAGCACGTCCTCGCGCTCTTCGTCGTGTTCGCGTTCATCATCTTCTTCTGGGCGGCCTTCGAGCAGGCCGGCTCTTCGATGAACCTCTTCGCGGCCGAGCACACGCGCCTCACGTTCGGCGGATTCACGGCCCCCGCCGCCTGGTTTCAGTCGGTCAACCCGCTCGTCATCCTCATCTTCGCGCCTATCTTCGCGGCGCTGTGGGTGCGCCTCGCGAAGCGCGGGCGCGATCCGAGCACGCCCACGAAGATGTCGATCGGCCTCGCGCTCGTCGGCGTCGGCTTCCTGCTGCTGGTCGCGGGCGCGCGCTTCGCGGACGCGGGCGCGCTCGTCAGCCCGGCCTGGCTCCTCGGCGCTTACGTGCTCCACACGTTCGGAGAGCTGTGCCTGTCGCCCATCGGCTTGTCGCTCGTGAGCCGCCTCGCCCCGCCCAAGCACACGGCCGTGTTCATGGGCCTGTGGTTCGTCGCGACGGCGTTCGCCGAGTTCCTCGCGGGTCACCTCGCGGCGGCCACGGAGAAGGTCGCGCGCGGCGAGGTGTTCCACCTCTTCGGCGGACAGGCGGACTTCTTCTTCATCTTCGTCGTCTCCTCGCTCGTCGCCGCGCTCGCGCTCGCGACGCTCACGCCCTGGCTTAAGCGGCTCATGGCCGCCTAGAGATCTCCATGAAGAAGACGCGGGTCATCATCCTGTTCGGCGGCCGCTCAGCGGAGCACGAGATCTCGC
>DATKFB010000278.1:0-10104 GCA_035544435.1 Polyangia bacterium | reverse complement strand
GGCGGCCATCGCGGCCCGCGCCGCGAAGGACCAGGGCAAGTTCTGGGAGATGCACGACAAGATCTTCGCCGACCAGCAGCACATGGACCGCCCGACCTACGAGAAGTACGCGCAGGACCTCGGGCTCAACATGGGCAAGTTCAAGGCGGCGCTCGACGCCGAGAAGGGTAAGGAGGCAATCAAGGCGGACTCCGATGCGGGCGGCAAGATCGGCGCGCGCGGGACGCCGGCCTTCTTCATCAACGGCAAGTTCCTCTCGGGCGCGCAGCCGTTCGAGATGTTCAAGGCCAAGATCGACGACGAGCTCAAGGGCGCCGAGGCGATGGTGGCCAAGGGCACGCCGAAGGCCAAGATCTACGACGCCCTCATGAAGGACGCGAAGACCGAGGTTCCCGCCGCGGCGGCCGCCGCCGGCGGCGAGGAGAAGGGCCCCGACCAGGACAAGACCGTCTACAAGGTCGCCGCGGGCTCGTCCGAGTCCAAGGGCCCGAAGAACGCCGCGCTCGACGTGGTGATCTTCTCCGACTTCCAGTGCCCGTTCTGCAGCCGCGTCGAGCCGACGCTCAAGCAGATGGAGAAGGAATACGGGGGCAAGGTGCGCTTCACTTGGAAGAACTACCCGCTGCCCTTCCACAACAACGCCATGCCGGCGGCCCAGGCGGCCATGGCGGCCGGTGCGCAGGGCAAGTTCTGGGAGATGCACGACAAGCTCTTCGCCAACCAGTCGGCGCTCGAGCGCCCGAGCCTCGAGAAGTACGCCCAGGAGCTCGGGCTCAACATGGCCAAGTTCAAGGCCGACCTCGACGCCAACAAGTACAAGGACGTCATCGAGGCCGAGCAGAAGGAAGGCACGGCCGTGGGCGTCACGGGCACGCCGGCGGTCTTCATCAACGGCCGCAAGATCGCGGGCGCCTACCCGTGGGAGATGTTCAAGAAGATCGCCGACGAGGAGCTCGCCAAGAAGGCCGGCGGCAAGGCCATGGCAAAGAAAGGGTAGCCCCCCGCCCTTTCGTCTTCTTCGCGCGGCCCTCTTCGTCGAAGGGGGCCGCGCGCGTTTGTTCCGGTCCGGGTAATATCGCAACATGCTCATCCTCATGAAGGCGGACGCCTCGAAAGGGGACGTCGAGGCCGTCGAGAAGAAGATCCGGGAGCTCGGGTTCACGCCGAACGACATCCCGGGCGCGACGCGGTTGGCGATTGGCATCACGGGCAACCAGGGGCCCGTCGACGCGGGGATCTTCACGGTCATGGCGGGCGTCGCGGACGCTGTGCCCGTGTCCAAGCCGTGGAAGCTCGTCTCGCGCGAGGTCAAGCCCAACGACACCTTCGTGAAGATCGGCGGCGCCCAGATCGGCGGCGGGCGCTTCGGCATCATCGCGGGCCCCTGCGCCGTCGAGAGCCGGGAGCAGGTCGACGAGGCCGCCGTCGCCGTCAAGGCGGCGGGCGCGCACTTCCTGCGCGGCGGCGCCTTCAAGCCGCGCACGTCGCCCTATGCCTTTCAGGGCATGAAGGAGGAGGGCCTCAAGATCCTGGCCGAGGCGCGCGCGAAGACGGGCCTGCCCATCGTCACCGAGGTCATGGACACGCGCGACGTCGAGCTCGTGGGCCGCTACGCCGACGTGTTGCAGGTGGGCGCACGCAACATGCAGAACTTCTCGCTGCTCGAGGCGGTGGGCGGGCAGCCGAAGGCCGTCATGCTCAAGCGCGGCCTCTCCGCCACCATCAACGAATTCCTCATGGCCGCCGAATACATCCTCAAGCAAGGCAACTACAACGTCATCCTGTGCGAGCGCGGCATCCGCACGTTCGAGACGATGACGCGCAACACGCTCGACCTCGGCTCGATTCCGCTCATCAAGCGGCTCACGCATTTGCCGATCATCGTCGACCCGTCGCACGGCACGGGTGACCGGGCCTCTGTGCCGGCGCTCGCGCGCGCCGCCGTCGCCATGGGCGCCGACGGGCTCATGATCGAGGTGCACCCCCACCCCGACAAGGCCCTCTCCGATGGGCCGCAGTCGCTCACGCCCGAAGCGTTCGCCAAGCTCATGGAGTCCGTGCGCGCCATCGCCGCCGTCGTCGGCCTGGGAATTTGATTGAGCGCGAGCGTCCCCACGGCAGGACCGGCCCGCGCTTCGACGGCGCCCCCCGCGGCGCGTGCGGGCGGTCGCCCGTTCTTGCTCGCGGCCGCGCTCACCGTGGTCGCCATGGGCTTCGTCACCGTGCGTTTCTTCGCGGGCGCAACGAGCACGCTCTCGAACGCGCGTGAGAACGCCTGCCGCTCGCTCACGCCCGATCCCATTCCCGCGGCCCTGCAGAACGTCGAGGCGCCCAACTTCGAGCTGCCCGACGCGCAGGGCCGCATGGTCTCGCTGCACGCCCAGAAAGGGCACCCCGTGGCGGTGAACTTCTGGGCGACCTGGTGCCCGCCATGCGTCGAGGAGGTGCCGTCGCTCGAATCCATGGCGCTCACGCTCGAGGGCACCGACATGCGCCTCCTCGCCGTGAGCGTGGACGACGACTGGGACGCCATCCGGCGCTTCTTCGTCAAGGGGACCAAGATCGGGGTCTTGCTCGACAAGAGCCACACGATCCCGAAGACGTTCGGAACGACGCAGTACCCGGAGACCTACTTCCTCGACGGCGAGGGGCACGTCCGCTACTACTTCGCGAACCTGCGCAACTGGTCGAAGCCGGAGGCGGTGGCCTGCCTGGAGAGCCTGCGTTGAGCCTGGCCCAGGCGCTGCTGGCGCCGCCGCCCGCTCCGGCGCGGCGACGCGGCGTGCCCCCGCTGCCCCTGCTCACGCTCGTCAACGGCTTCAACTATCTCGACCGGCAAGTCGTCTATGGGATGACCCCGGCGATCCAGGCGGCGTTCCACTTGACGAACCGCCAGGTCGGGTACCTCGCATTTGCGAACCTGGTCGTGTTCGCGGCCACGTCGCTGATCTCCGGCCCCGTGGCCGACCGCGTGGGCCCGCGCAGGGTCATCTTCGCGGGCATCCTCGTCTGGTCGATCGCGACGATCGGCTCGGCGCTCTCCAGCTCGTTCCATATGCTCCTGTTCTTCCGCGCGCTCGTCGGCGTGGGCGAGGGCGCGTACGGCCCCAGCGCGAACGCCCTCCTGTGCGCGGACGCTCCGCCCGAGAAGCGCGGGCGCGCCATGGGCATCTACAACGTCGGCATGGCGCTCGGCGGCACATTGGGGCTCTGCCTCGGCGCGCTCCTCGAGCCGCTCATCGGCTGGCGCAACGTCTTCTGGCTCGCGGGCGCGCCGTCGATGATGCTCGCGCTCACCTCGGCGTTCATTGCGGCGCCCGCGCGCGTCGAGCTGCCGACCAAGCTGCCGGCGTGGAAGTACCTCCTCAAGCCGACCTACGTCCTCGCGCTCGCGGGCGGCGTGACGGCGACCTTTGGCGCGAGCGCGCTCATCTTCTGGACGCGCCAGCTCGTCATCGAGGTCCGCCACCTCTCGGTGCTCGTGGGCAGCGTCTACATGCTCTTCGTGGGCCTCGTCTGCGGCGTGGGCGGCGTTGTCGTCGGCGGCTACGCCGGTGACAGGCTGAGCCGTCGCGCGAAGGGCGGGCACGCACTCGCGATCGGGGTGTCGATGCTCGTCGCGGTGCCCGTGGGGTCCTTCGCGCTCTTCACCGAGACGAAGGTGGCGTTCATGGCCTTTACGGCCCTGGCCGCGTTCCTCCTGTCTGTTTACAATGGGCCGTCCGCCGCGGTCGTCGACGAGCTGGGCCCACCCCAGTTCGCCGCGACGCTCCAGGCTGTCTTCCTCTTCGGCATCCACGTGCTCGGCAACGCGACCGCGCCCTCGGCCGTGGGAGAGCTCTACGACCGATCGTCGAGCCTGCCCCTCGCGCTCCTCAGCGCCGTCGCCGCCTTCGGCGTCTCGGGGATCCTCTTTTGCGTCGTGGCCCGCCGTCAACGGTTGGGCGATACTGCGCGCGCGGCATGACCACCTCCGCGATGTCTCCGCCCGGCCCGACGACCCAGACCTACTACGATCGCTTCGCGGCCGGCTATGAAGCCGAGCGGCACCACGGTTACCACCGCCTCATCGACGAGCTCGAGCTCGAGCTCGTGCGCAAGTACGGCGCGGGGCGCGACGTCTTCGAGGCGGGGTGCGGGACGGGTCTGCTCCTGCGCGAGACGGCTACTTTCGCGCGCGGGGCCGTCGGGCTCGATCTGTCGCGCGGCATGCTGTTGCCCGCGCGCGCGCGCGGCCTGCGCGTCGTCCAAGGCTCGCTCACGGACGTCCCGCTGCCCGCGGCGTCCTTCGACCTCGTCTACAGCATGAAGGTCCTCGCGCACGTGCCGCCCATCGAGCGGGCCATCGCCGAGCTCGCGCGCCTCGTGCGGCCTGGCGGCCACCTCCTGCTCGAGTTCTACAATCCCTGGTCGCTGCGCGCCCTCGCCAAGCGCGTGGGCGGTCCCGGCCACATCGCGGCGGGCACGACGGAGAACGACGTCTACACACGCTACGACACGCTCGCGCGCGCGCGAGGCTACCTGCCGCCCGAGCTCGAGCTCGTGGGCGTGCGCGGCGTGCGCGTCGTGACGCCGACCTCGAAGGTCTTCGCGCTCGCGCCCCTCGGCCGACTCTTCACGTGGGCCGAGCGCGCCGCCTGCGACGCGCCGCTCCTGCGCAACTTGGGCGGCTTCCTCGTCCTCATCGCGCGCAAGCGCGCGGGCGCGGCCACCCCGCCGTGAGCGTCCGCCTCGCGCTGCCGAAGCAAGGCGTGCTGCGCCCGAACGACGCCCACGATCCGCTGCCCTACTACTACCACCCGTGGGTGGGCTGGCTCTATCGCCACCGGCTGCAGATGGGCCTCGATCTGCTGCCGCCCGGCGGACGGCGCGTGCTCGAGATCGGCGTGGGTAGCGGCGTGCTCGTGCCGACGCTCACGGCCCGCTACGCCGCCTACGTGGGCACCGACCTCACGCTCGCGCCGGGGCTCGACGCCCTCGTCGCGCCAGACTGCGACGCCTCGTTCCGCAGCGCCGATCTCCTGCGCGATGGCGACCTGCCCGCCGATCACTTCGACGCCGTCGTCTGCTTCTCCGTGCTCGAGCACATCCGCGACGCTGACGGCGCCGCCCGCGGCCTCGCGCGCGCTCTCGCGCCCGGCGGCACGCTCGTCACGGGCTACCCCATGGTGAGCCGCCTCATGACGCGCGCCTTCGAGGCCATCGGCTTCCGCGGCATCGACGCTCACCACGTGAGCCCGCCGGCGGCGATCGCCGCGGCGCTCGCGCGCGCGCTCACGCCCGTGCGCCGCGTGGCCTTCCCGCCGCTCGCGCCCGTCTCGGGCGCGCTCAACCAGTGCACGGCGTGGACGAAGCGTCCCTCGAGCTGAGCCCCGCCCCTCATCGGGCGCGCCGCTCGATCGTCACGAGCATGCGAAAGCCGAGCACGCGGAAGAACGACTCCGGCAGCAGCGCCTCGAGCGTGTGCAGCGCGTTCCAGAGCGCCGGCGGCACGAGCGGCCCACGCGAGAACCCCCCCGAGGCCGGGTAGCTCGGGCCCGCGAGGCGCTCGACGCCTCGCAGCTCGAGATCCGGGAGCTCGCGCGCGAACGCCGCGCGCGAGCTCCCGAAGAGCACCGTCGGGATGGCTTGGTTCGAGTCGAAGGGATCTCGTCCGTCAGTCGCCCCGAGCGCGAGCGGATCGACGAACATCCGCAGCGGCTCGTCATGGAAAAGCTTGTAAACGGGGTACGACAGCGGCCCGATGTACGGCTCGCACATGACGATGCGTCCGCCAGCCTTGAGCACGCGCGTCGCCTCGGTGAAGAACCGGCGCGGAGATGGAATGTGGTGTAGGACGTCGAAGAGCACGAGGCCACCCAGGCTCGCGTCCGCGTAGGGCAAGGCCTCGGCGCTGACCTGCCGGTCGTGCCACGGCGCCTTCACGAGGTCCGTGAGCTCGAGATCCGGGACGAACGCGCGCGCGAAGCCGGGCCCGGAGCCGACCTCGACGCGCGGACCGAAGGACGCGGGCGGCAGCGCCGCCGCGACGCGGGCGTACCACTCGGCGTAGAGCGTGCGCAGCGCCGGGTTCGTCTCCCAGGCGCGCCGGTGCTCCTCGAAGCGGTCCAGCGTGCGCGCCGCGGTCTCGGCGTCGACGAGCGGCGCGCCCGCTGGCTGCATCACACGAACTTGATCTTGCGCGCCGCGACGGCCGCCATGCGCAGCAGGAGGACGCCGTGCTTCCAGCGAGAGATGTTGGTCTCGCCGTACGAACGGTCGCGGTAGCGCACGGGGATCTCGGCGATCTTGAGGCCGAGGCGCGCCGCGCCGAAGATGAGATCGAAGTCCCCAAACGGATCGAAGTCGCCGAAGTACGAGCGGCCTGCAGCGATGCGCTCGTAGTCCTTGCGCCACAGGACCTTCGTCCCGCACAGCGTGTCCTTGATGGGCTGCTGCAGCAGATACGTGAACAGCTGCGAGAAGGCCACGTTTCCAAGCTTGTTGAAGAAGCGCATGGCGCCCGGCTCCATCGGATAGACGAGCCGCGTGCCCTGCACGTAGTCCGCCTGGCCGCGCGCAAGGACGTCGTAAAACGCTGGCAGATCCTCCGGCGGCACCGTGAGGTCGGCATCGAGGATCATGAGCGCGTCGCCCGTGGCGTGCGCGAACCCCAGGCGCACGGCGTCGCCCTTGCCCTTGCCGGTCTGTTGAAACGCGCGGAGCGTGAGCGGGCCGTCGTAGAGCCGCAGGGCGCCCTGGATCACCTCCCACGTCCCGTCTTTCGAGCCCCCCTCGACGAAGATGAGCTCGGTGGACTTCCCCATGACGGGCGTGCGGTCGATGGCGGCCTGGACGTTGCCGGCCTCGTTGCGCGCGGGCACGACGACCGTGACGCTCGCGCGCCGCGACGGCGCGGGCGCGCCAGCCCATCCATCCCGCGCGCGCAGGACGTAGACGCGGTAGAGCGACAGGTGCTGCATGCCAGGGACGCGCACGAGGTACTTGTTGAGCCCGGCGCTCGCGCCCGGGATGTCGAGCGGCAAGAGCATCCTGTCCTCGAAGCGCACGACCTCGAGCCCCGCGATGTCGAAGAGGTTGCGAAAGTCTGCGTCGGAGAGCCAGTTCGCGCCCGTGGCGGGCCGCTTCAACCCGCCGAGCTCGGCCAGGCGCGTGGGGACCTCCCACAGGTAGTTGAAGGCCGTGAGATAGATGCGCCCGTCGGCGGCGAGCCGGCGTTTGAGGCCGAGCAGCAGCGCTTGCACGTCGAGCACGCTGTGGCACAGGCGATCGCACACGACCGCGTCCCACGGACGCGCGCTCGTGAGAGGCTCGACGGACGCGCCGCGGGCGTCGGCGCCCGCCCGCACGACGTCCGCCACCTCGAACGAGATCGCGGGGTGGCGCGCGCGGGCGGCCGCGACGAGCTCCGGCAGGTAGTCGATGCCGTGCCGAACGGCGTTGGGCAGCGACGCGAGCAGGCCGCCGTCGCCGCAGCCGGCCTCGAGCACGGCAGCGTCGGCGGGAATGAGGCGCGCCAGCGTCGCCTGGAGATCGCGGTGCATGGCGCCGCGCGCTGCCGGGTGGCGCGGGGGCTCGGTCGCGCCCGCGTAGTACTGCCGCCACGCCGCCTCGAGGGCTTCGGCGCGCGACGGCGCGAGCGGCGGGGGCGGCAGCGGCGCCGCCGCGCGCCCCCCGACGTCACCGTCGCCCGTCACGGAGCCGCCATCAGCACGCTGCACGCTGCACGCCGCCCGTCGGCTACTCGGAGTCGTTCACGAGCGAGAAGGACTGCTTGAACTTCTCGCCCGGCAGCACCGTGATGCTCTCGGCGCGGTCGATCTGGAGGTCCGGCCGTTTGAAGACGATCTTGTGCTTGCCGCAGGAGATCTTGTAGTCCGCGAACGGCGTGTGCTTGTTCGTGTTCTTGCCGTCGATCCACACCTCGGACCACGGCCGAGACCCGATCGTGATCGAGCACTCGGCGGCCCCTGAGTCGCCGCTCGCCTTCGCAGGCTCCTTGGCATCGTCGCCCGCCGCGGCGACGGCGGTCTCCCGCACCTTCTTCTTTCGCGGCGTCGTGCCGCCGCCCGCCGGACGCGCGGTCGCGGCGCCCGCCGTCGGCAGCTTCGGCGGCGGGATCACGGTGGGCGTCGGAGGCGGCGCCGCGACGGCCACGGGCTTCGCTTCCGGCGCGGGCTCGGCCTTCGGCTCGGGCTTCGGCTCGGCGCGCGCCACGGCGCGTCCCGATCCCTCTGCCGACGGGATCAGCGTCGCGCGAATCTTGCGAATCGCTCCCGGCTCGACCTCGATGTCTTCCTTCCAGGGGCGGAAGCGGTTCTCGCCCTTGATCTCGAGCACGTGGTGGCCGGGCGGGATTCGATAGGCGCGAAAGTCCGTGCGCGCCTGTCCGTTGGGCCCGGCGATGGGCGAGCCGTCGAGCCAGACGAGGCCGCCCGGCGGCTCGCTCGACAGCTCGAAGCCTGTGTCCGGCGATGGCTCGAGCGCGACCTTGAGCGCGACGGGCTGGCCCGCGTGAATCTCGACGTTCTGGTCGCTGCGCACGTAGCCGTCCTTCGTGACCGACAAGGTGAACGAGCCCGGCGGCTTGTCGAGCGCGAAGGGCGAGTGGTCGCCGACCTTGGTGTTGTCGACGAGCACCGTGGCATCCGCCGGCACGGTGACGAGCAGCAAGCGCCCCGGCCGGTTGACGTTCTGATACCAGTAGAGCGTTCCCCCGATCACGCCCGCGGCCACGATCGCGAGGAGAAGGTACCGGCCCGCGCGCGAACCGCGCGCCGGCGCCGCGAACGCGCCCGAGCTGAAGCGGCCGGCGGGCGAGTCGAACGAGAAGACCGGCTGGGGCGCCGCCGTCGGCGGTGGCAGCACCGGCGCCGGCAGATTCAAGCCCGAGCGGCGCAGCCCCGCGAGCCCGGGCGGCGGTCCCGAGTTCGGCCCGGAGCTGCCGGGCGCGCGCACGGGCGGCGGCAAATTCGGCGAGGGCATCCCCATGAGCGTCGCCTTGGCGTTCGGCTGGGGAGCGGCGCGCGGGGCGGGGGCCGGCACGGGCGTCGGCAGGCGCCTGGGCGCGGGCGTGAGCCGGGGCGCGGGTGCGCCGGGCGGACGCGCTTGCTCGAGGATGTCGGGCGGGGGCTCGTTCGCCACCGTGCGGTCCTCGTCGTCCTCGAAGAACACGTCGGCCGACGTGACCGTCTTGACGTCGACGGGATCGTCCTTGTCGTAGATCTGCGTGTCGAGCTCCTCGTCGTCCCACTCTATCGCGGACTCTTTGCCCGCCGCTGCGCCCGAGCCCTTCGACGCGCCTGCGCGCCCGCCTCCCCCCGGTGCGCCCCCGCGCGCGCCCTGCCCCGACGGCCCACCCGCGCGCCCGCCCGACGGACCAGCCCCGCGCGTCAGCAAGGCCGGAGTCGTCAGCCCCGAGCCGCCGGCGCCGCCCACGGCCGCCCGGCGCGCCGAGGGCAGCGCGGCCTCGCCCGGCGCCACGAGCTGCCGGTACTGCTCGAGCTTCGCGCTGTCCTCCTCGATCTCGACGGCGAACATCTTCTTCATCCACGCCGCGAGGTCCTTGCGCGAGTAGAACTCGCCGATCTTGTGAAGGAACGACTGCAGATCGTCGTGGAGATCGATGGCGTTCTGGTAGCGGTCCTCGGGGTCCTTCGGGAGCACCTTGAGCACGATGCGCTCGAGCTCGCTCGGGATCTTCTTGTTGTACGAGGACGGCGGCATGATCTCGACGTTGCGGACCTTCTCGAGCGTCGAGAAATCGCTCTCGCCCACGAACAGGCGCTCGTTCGTCAGCAGCTCGTACATGACGATGCCCATCGAGAAGATGTCGCTGCGTCGATCGATGGGCAGCCCGCGCACCTGCTCGGGCGACATATAACCGAACTTGCCCTTGAGGATGCCGGCCTGCGTCTTCGAGGCCTTGCCCGCGGCCTTGGCGATGCCGAAGTCGATGAGCTTGACCTCTCCCTCGTACCCGATGAGGACGTTCTGGGGCGAGATGTCGCGGTGCACGAGGTGCAGCTCGCGCCCCTGCGCGTCGCGCTTGTTGTGCGCGTAGTCGAGGCCCTCGCAAACCTGCATGATGACGTGGCAGGCCTG
>DATKFB010000277.1:0-8493 GCA_035544435.1 Polyangia bacterium | reverse complement strand
GCTTCGCCGCTGACGCGCTCCTCGAGACCTACTTCGGGTGGGACGCGAATCGTTTTCCCGGTCGTGGCGAGCACAACCTCGTCCGAGCGCGCGGCCAGTGGTCTCTGCACCGCGCGCTCGTCGCGTCGCGCGCGGCCCGTGAAGAGACGATCGAGCGCGTCCTCGCCTAGGCGGGCTATCGCGGGGCGCGACGGCGTCGCCAGAACGCCCAGGCCACGCCGCCCGCGAGCAACGTCGCGAGGCCGGCCAGGCTCTCGAGCGGCCGCTCGCGGATGGCGAAGGCCGTCATGAAGGCGGAGAGCGAGAGGAATGCGAGGCCGCTCCATGGCCACGCGAGAGCGCGGTGGGGGCGCGGCGCGTCCGGCTCGCGGCGGCGCAGGACGAACGCGCCCGCGACGGTGACGGCGGCGCTGAGGGTGAGCGTGAAGCCGGCGTACACGAGTAGCGGCTCGAAGGTCGCCGTCGCGATGCCGAGGGCCGCGAGCGCGCCCTGCAGCAGCACGGCGTACGTCGGCGCGCCGCGCGCGTTCGTGCGGCCGAGGACGCGGAAGAACACGCCGTCGTCCGCCATGGCCTGAACGACGCGTGGTCCGGTCATGGCGAGCGCGCTCACCGACCCCGCGAGGGCCAGCGTGATGAGCGCCGTGAGCACGGTGCCGCCGCGGGCCCCGAAGAGCGCGAGGGCGGCGACGTGCGCGACCCCGACCTGATTGGCGAGCGCGGGCGCGGGCGCGGCGGCGAGGAAGACGGCGTTGAGCGCGACGTAGAGAACCGTGACGAGCGCGGCGCCGCCCACGAGGGCGCGCGGCAACGTGCGGTGGGGATCGCGGATCTCGCCCGCGACGTAGGCGGCGCCGTTCCATCCGAAGTAGCTGTAGGCCGTGTAGACCAACGCGACCGCGAGCGCGCCCGCCGAGCCGACGCCGGGCGGCATCACGGCGGGCCGGGCGGCGAGGCGCGACCAGTCGGCGCGGCCTGAGGCGAGCGCGGCGACGACGAAGACGACGATGACGACCACGACGAGGCCCGTGACGATGGCTTGCGTGGTTCCCGCGCGCCGCACCTCGCGCGCGTGCAGCGCCGTCGTCACGGCGACGAGCGCGAGCGCGGCGCCGCGCACGGAAACGGCGGGCGCGAGCGTCTGCACGTAACGCCCGAAGGCGAGCGCGCCGGCCGCCGTCGGCGCGGCGAAGCCGATGACGAGCGAGACGAAGCCCGAGAGGAACCCGAGCGCCGGGTGGAAGGCGCGCGACAGATAGACGTACTCGCCGCCGGCGCGCGGCATCATGGCGCCGAGCTCGGCATAGACCGCGGCCCCCGCGAGCGCCAGCACGCCCGCGAGCACCCACAGCGCGAGCACGAGGATGGGCGAGCCCAGCTCGCCCAGCATGAAGCCCGCCGTCGTGAAGACGCCCGTGCCCACCATGCTCGACACGACGAGCGCGAGCGCGTGCGGCAACGTCAGCGGGCGGTCACGGGACATCGTGGGGCCTCGGGCCCCTGTACACCGACGTCTCGGGCGCGGCAAGCCCGCGCCGCGGTATGCTGCGGACCTTGACGACGCCTGTCCTCCCCGAACCGCTGTCCCGCGAGACCCGCCTCGCGCGCTCGCGTGCGCAGGAAACGCGCGAGCGCGTCATCGCGGCGCTGCAGGAGCACTTCGCGCACGACGCTCTCGACGTCGAGGAGTTCGAGCGACGCGTGACGCTCGCGCACACCTCCGAGTCGCGGGAGAGCATCTTGGCGTTGCTCGACGATCTTCCGGCGCTGGCGCAAGAGCCCGGCCGTGCGGCGGCGGCGACGGCACTTGTGCCCGCCGGCGAGGTGCGCCCGAGCCAGACCCTGCGCGCCATCATGAGCAGCACCGAGCGCCGCGGACCGTGGGTCGTGCCGCGCCAGGTGCGCGTGCGCGCGACCATGAGCTCGACCGTGCTGGACTTCCGTGAGGCGCGCATGCCCGCGGGCCCGGTCGAGATCGACCTGCGCGCCATCATGAGCAGCACCGAGATCATCGTGCCGCCCGGGCTCGCCGTCGAGACGGAGGGTGTCGCCATCATGGGCAGCTTCGAGCACGTCGATCGCGCGCCCGCCCATCCCGACCCGGACGCGCCCCTCCTGCGCGTGCGCGGCCTCGCCTTCATGAGCTCCGTCGAGATCAAGATGCGCCTGCCTGGCGAGACGGAGCGCGACGCGCACCGCCGGCTCAGGCAGGAGCGGCGCGGCCGAAAAGCGTTGCCGGGGCGTTGAGCGTGTTCGTGCTTGGCATCGCGGGCGGCACGGGCTCGGGCAAGACGACCGTGGCCCAGAACGTCATCGCGGCGCTGCCGGCCCGCGCCGCCGTGCTGATCGACTCCGACGCCTATTACAGGGATCGCTCGAGCCTGCCGCGCGCCGATCGCGAGCACATCAACTACGATCACCCGGACGCCATCGAGATCGAGTTTCTCGAGACGCATCTCGTGGCGCTGCGCGCGGGTCGCGCCATCGAGATGCCCCAGTACGACTACCGAGAGCACGCCCGTCGGCGCGAGACGCGCCGGGTGGAGCCGGCGCCCGTGGTCGTCGTCGAGGGGATCCTCGTGCTGGCCGACGAACGGCTGCGCGCGCAGATGGACCTCAAGATCTTCGTCGACACAGACGCCGACATCCGCCTTATGCGGCGCATGCGCCGAGACATGGAGGAGCGCGGGCGCACGTTCGCGCAGGTGCGCGACCAGTATTCGGAGACCGTCCGCCCCATGCACCTTGCGTTCGTCGAGCCGTCCAAGAGGTTCGCCGACCTCATCGTCCCCGAGGGCGGCGAGAACCAGCCGGCCCTCGACGCCATCGTGGGCCGGCTCCTGCAGACGCTGACGACGGTCTGACCGGGCCTCGCCTAGAGCGCGCCACCGACGGCCGTGAAGGTCGCGCCGATGATGCGCTGGCCGAGGCCATCGAGCACGGGCGCGGGGCCGGGCGTGCCCATGCTCCAACGCCCGCGCGCGTCGCGTCCGACGAGGGCCGCCACGGGCGAGCCCGGCTCGTCGTCGTCGCGGTCCATGTCGCGCGTCAGGTAGATCGTCGCCAGCATCCCGGCGAACATGCCGGCGAGGCCCCCGCCCGCGATGGCGCGTCCGCTGGCGTTCGGGCCGGCGACGGCCAACCAGGCGAGCCCGAGGCCCGCGACGCCGCCGCCCAGCGTGCCCGCGTCGATGATCAGATCGCGGTTGCGGGACACGTCGACCGAGGCCGCGAGCGCGAGCCCCGCGAGAAACCCCAGATCCATCGATACGCCCGCGCCGCGCAAGAAGGACGTTCTGCTGGGGTTCGCAGAGACGGTCAGCATCCCCAGCATGCCGGCGACCGTGCCCCAAAAGAGGCCCGAGCGTACGACCTCGACGTCGCCCTGCTCGGGCACGACCTGCTGCGCGACGATCAGCGCGACGGCGCTGCTCACGAGGCCCGTCGCGAGCGTCGTGCCGACGACGGCCTTCGCCGAGAAGTCGAAGGCGCCCGCCCACAGCGCGCCGTTGAACGAGCCGTACTGCAGACCCGTGACGACGGTCCAGGCCTGACCGTTGGTGAGCGGGTGATCGGAGGTCAGGACGAGAGACAGTCCGAGCCCCGCGCCCATGCCGAGCAGCGGCGGGATGATGGCCGCGCGCGCGCCGTCGATGGTGAGGAGAACGTCGACGGCGATCCCCGTCCAGATGCCGTAGATCGTCGACCACACGACCATCGTGCCGCGCCCGTCACGCTCCACGCGCGAGGCCATTCGCCTCGGCGCGGGGGTGGGCTGCCTCTGGAGGATCTCGCCGCAAAGGCGCGCCACGGTCTCGGCCCAGGGGACGGCGCCGCTCGCCGCCAGCCCGCGCGCCTCCGGGAGCCCGTCACGACAGCCCGAGCGCAACAGCCGCTTGAGGACGGCGTCGTGCGGATCGGCGGCTGGAGGTGGCGCGCTCGCGGGTGGCGCGTAGGGCGGCGCGACGTCGGCGGCGCCGGCGGGTTGCGCGTGCACCCGCGTGGCGAAGCCCAGGCCCACCACGACGAGCGAGAGCGCGACGAGAGCCCGACTGTCGAGACGCATGGCGCATGATAGTCCGAATCCCCCGCCCGAACTGCACGGGCGCGCATCGCGGCAAGGCTCCGAAGCGCGAGCCGGAGAGCCGGATCGCGACGACCAGGGTCTGTTAGGGTAGGCGGAGATCTTAGCCCGAGGAGATTCGATGACGATGACCCGTGGAGATCTGTGGAATTTCAGGACGGTAGCGATCCTGGCGGCTTGCGCTTGGGGGTGTTCCTCGAGCGGCGGAGGACCAAAGACGGGGACGGCGGGCGCGAGCCCCGGAACGGCGGGAATCACGGGAAGCGCGGGAACGAGCGGCGAGGCGGGGACGGCGGGCGGCGCAGGCGTGACGGGCGCGGCGGGAAGCGCCGGCAGCGCAGGCAGCGCCGGAGACACGGGTGGCGCCGGCGTCACGGGAACCGCCGGCGGAGGGGCCTCCGGCAGCGCGGGCGCGACGACCGACGGGAGCGCGCCGGACGGCGCCGCCGGCGGTGGCGTGTCAAGCGACGCGGGCGGCGACGTCGCCGCGGGACCTCTCAAGCTCACGAGTACGGCGTTCATGGAAGGGGGCATGATTCCCGCGCAGTACACGTGCACGGGCGCGGGCGCGCATCCCTCGCCCGAGCTCGGGTGGACCGCGGGACCGGCGACGACGAAGGGCTACGCCATCGTCCTCAAGGACAACACCAACAACTTCACGCACTGGGCGATCTGGGACATCCCTCCGTCGGTGATGGAGCTGCCGATGGGCGTTCCGGCGACGTCGCACACGCTGACCGATCCGGCGGGCGCGAAGCAGGTGAGTGGCGGCGGCATCGGTTATCTCCCGCCATGCCCGCCTAGCGGCACGCATACCTACGTCTTCACGCTCTACGCGCAGAAAGAGCTGCCGCTCACCAACGTGCAGACGACGCAAACGCCCGACGTCATCATGGCGCGGCTGGCCACCCAGAACGTCGGCATGACGACGCTCAGCGCGAAGGTCCCGCACTAACGCCGTCGTTGCATCGCGGGTCGGGCTGCGGCAGGCTCGCCCGCGACGCATGTTGGAGATCGCAGGCGCCTCCGCCTTCACGCCGGCTCGCTTGGAGAAGCGGCTCGCGGCGGCGCGCACGCGCAACCCCGGCGTGACGGGTCTGTCGGCGCGGTTCGCGCACTTCGTGGACGTCGACGGCGCGCTCGCGAGCGCCGACGGGACCGTGCTCGAGCGGCTGCTGACGTACGGGCCGCGCGCGCCTGCGAGCGCTTCCTCGGGCGGCAACGCGCGCCGCCTGCTCGTCGTGCCGCGCCTCGGGACGATCTCGCCGTGGTCGTCGAAGGCGACGGACATCGCGCGCATCTGCGGCCTGCACGCCGTGCGGCGGATCGAGCGCGGCATCTGGTACACGATCACGGGCCGGGTCGCCGACGACGGGGCGCTCCGGCGCGCGCTGCACGATCGCATGACGGAGTCGATCCTCGAATCTTCGGGGGCGGCGGCGGCGGGCCTCTTCGCGAAGGCGCCGCCCCGACCGCTCGCGACGATCGCGCTCGATGGCGACGGGCGCGCGGCGCTCGCGCGCGCCAACGTCGCGCTCGGCCTCGCGCTCGCGCCCGACGAGATCGACTACCTCGTTGACGCGTACGCCACCCTCGGCCGCGATCCCACGGATGTCGAGCTCATGATGTTCGCGCAGGCCAACAGCGAGCACTGCCGCCACAAGATATTCAACGCCGACTACGTGCTCGACGGCGTGCCGCAGCCGCTCTCGCTGTTCAAGATGATCCGCCGCAGCACCGAGGCCAGCCCCGCGGGCGTGCTCTCGGCCTACGAGGACAACGCCGCCGTCATCGAGGGCAGCGTGGGCGGCCGATTCTTTCCCGACCCGACGACGCGCGTGTACGGCGCCCACGCCGAGCCCGTGCACATCGTCATGAAGGTGGAGACGCACAATCACCCGACGGCGATCTCGCCCTTCCCGGGCGCTGCGACGGGCTCGGGCGGCGAGATCCGCGACGAGGGAGCCACGGGCCGGGGCGCCAAGCCGAAGGCGGGTCTCACGGGGTTCTCTGTGTCGAACCTGCGCCTCCCCGGCGCCGAGCGCCCCTGGGAGCGCGACCACGGCAAGCCCGAGCGCATCGCGAGCGCGCTCGACATCATGCTCGATGGCCCGCTCGGCGGCGCGGCGTTCAACAACGAGTTCGGGCGCCCGAACATCTGCGGCTACTTCCGGACGTTCGAGCTCGAGCTCCCGTCTGAGGCCGGACCGACGGGGCGCGAGGTGCGCGGGTACCACAAGCCAATCATGCTCGCCGGCGGCCTCGGCAACATCAGGCCGTCCGAGGTGCGCAAAGCCGAGATACCCGTGGGCGCTCCCGTCGTCGTGCTGGGCGGACCGGCCATGCTCATCGGCCTTGGCGGCGGCGCCGCCTCGTCGCTCGCGTCGGGCGCCTCGGAGGAGGATCTCGACTTCGCGTCCGTGCAGCGCGACAACGCCGAGATGCAGCGCCGCTGCCAGGAGGTCATCGATCGCTGCTGGGCGCTCGGCGAGCTAAACCCCATCGTCTCGATCCACGACGTGGGCGCGGGCGGCCTCTCGAATGCGCTCCCCGAGCTCGTCCACGGGGGTGGGCGTGGCGCCGTGTTCGACCTGCGCGCCGTGCCGAGCGACGAGCCGGGCATGTCGCCGCTCGAGCTTTGGTGCAACGAGGCGCAGGAGCGCTACGTCCTCGCGCTCGCGCCCGGGCGCCTCGCGGCGTTCGAGGCGCTGTGCGCGCGCGAGCGCTGCCCGCACGCTGTCGTGGGTCACGCCACCGACGACGGCCGCCTGCGCGTCGACGATCCTCTCTTGAAGCAGCGGCCCATCGACTTGCCCTTGCAGGTGCTGCTCGGCAAGCCGCCCAAGATGACCCGCCGCGCGCAGCGCGGGCGGGCGGTGCCGCGCGCCCTCGAGCTCGCGTCCGTCGACGTGCGCGAGGCGGCGCTGCGCCTCTTGCGCCTGCCGACGATCGCCGACAAGACGTTCCTCGTGACGATCGGCGACCGCACCGTGGGCGGGCTCATCGCGCGCGATCAGATGGTGGGGCCGTGGCAAGTCCCCGTGGCCGACGCGGCCGTCACGGCGACGAGCTACGACACGACGACGGGCGAGGCCATGGCCATGGGCGAGCGCACGCCCGTCGCACTGCTTGAGGCCGCCGCCTCGGCGCGCCTGGCCGTCGCCGAGGCCATCACGAACATCGCGAGCGCGCCCATCGCCAAGCTCGGCGACGTCAAGCTCTCGGCGAACTGGATGGCGCCCGCCGGACACCCCGGGGAGGACGCGCGCCTCTACGAGGCCGTGCGCGCCGTGGGCGTCGAGCTCTGTCCGGCCCTGGGGATCGCCATCCCCGTCGGCAAGGACTCGATGTCGATGCGCACGACGTGGGACGACCACGGCGACGCGCGCAGTGTGACGGCGCCGCTGTCGCTCATCGTGAGCGCCTTCGCGCCCGTCACCGACGTGCGACGCGCGCTCACGCCCGAGCTGCGCACCGATCTCGGCGACACCGCGCTCTTGCTCGTCGATCTGGGCGGCGGCAAGGACCGCCTGGGCGCCTCGTGTCTCGCACAGGTCTACGGCGAGCTCGGCGCGACGCCGCCCGATCTCGACGATCCGGCGCGCCTGCGCGGGTTCTTCGCCGCCGTGCAGGAGCTGAACGCCGCTGGCGTGCTCCTTGCCTACCACGATCGCAGCGACGGCGGCCTCTTCGTGACGCTGCTCGAGATGGCCTTCGCAGGCGGCACGGGGCTCGACGTCGATCTCGGCGCGGACGTCCACGTTGGCTCGGACGCCGTGGGCGCGCTCTTCTCCGAGGAGCTGGGCGCGGTCGTCCAGGTGCGCGCCGCCGACGCGGCTCGCGTCGCCGACGCGTTCGCGCTCCACGGGCTCGCCGGCGCTGTGCGCCGCGTGGCCCGCCCGGCCCGTGGCGAGCGCTTCGTCGTGCGCGCGGGCGGCCACGTCGTCCTCGACGAGGAGCGCGCCTTCCTGCGCGGCGTCTGGTCGGAGACGACGCACGCGCTCCAGCGCCTGCGCGACGACGCCGCCTCGGCCGACGAAGAGCAGGCCGGTCGAGTCGACGCCGGCGACCCCGGGCGCTCGGCGCGGCTGACCTTCGCCCTCGACGCGACTCCGACCGACGCGCGCCTCGTCGCGAAGGCGCGCCCGCGCGTCGCGATCCTGCGCGAGCAAGGCGTCAACGGGCAGCTCGAGATGGCGGCGGCCTTCGATCGCGCGGGCTTCGAGGCCGTCGACGTCCACATGACCGACGTGCTCACGGGCGGCGTCGACCTGGCGTCCTTCCGCGGCCTGGCCGCCTGCGGCGGCTTCTCCTACGGCGACGTGCTGGGCGCCGGCGAGGGCTGGGCGAAGTCGATCCTCTTCAACCCGCGCGCGCGCGCCGCCTTCTCGGCTTTCTTCGCGCGCCCC
>DATKFB010000276.1:0-13706 GCA_035544435.1 Polyangia bacterium | reverse complement strand
CGCGCCCGCGTCGGGCTGCCGAGCGCGCCGGGCGGTCCGACCGTGGGCGCCGCCGTACGCGCGCTCGAAGGCGCGGTCGAATCCGCGCGGCGCGGCGGGGACGTCCAGCTCGGCGGCTTCATCAATGACGCCGTCGAGGCGTTGCGCGCCGATTTCCCGGCCGGCATCGGTGACGCCGTGGCGCGCGTCCTCTCGCGCCTGGGCGATCTGCCGCGCGACCGTCTCTCCGACGGCGCGCCCGTGCGCCCGGCGGTCTCCGATCCCTCGGTGCCGCGGCTGCGGCTGCCCGCGTGGCTGCCGCCCTCGCGCCTCCTCGGCGGCTTCTACGTCCAGCGTCCGCTCAGCAGCGGCGCCGCCGGCTCGGTGTTCGTCGCACAGCGCGCGCACGAGCGCCACGACGAGAGCGCCGAGAGCTATGCGCTCAAGGTCCCCTCCTACAACGGCCAGAACTCGCGCACGCTCACCGAGCAGGAGTTCCTGCACCTCTTTCGCGAGGAGGCGGGCGCCCTGCTCACGCTGGCGCCCCACCCGAACCTCGCGGGCTTCGTGACCTTCGACGCCGCCGCGCGCCCCAAGCCGATCCTCGTCATGGAGCTCGTCTCGGGCACGTCGCTCGAGCGCGTGCTCGATCGGCGCGAGCTGTCGATGGCCGCCGCCTTCGCGATCCTCGAGGGCATCGCCGCGGGTCTCTCGGCGATGCACGCGCAGGGCCTCGGCCACCTCGACATCAAGCCGGCCAACATCATCATGCGCCAGCCGCGCGGCGAGACCGATCTCGTCTCCGACTCGCAGCAAGCGAGCCCCGTGCTCGTGGACTTCGGGCTCGCGGGCCGCAAGATCCGACCCGGGTGCGCGAGCCCGCACTACGGAGCGCCCGAGGTGTGGGACCCCGGCATGTACGGCTCGGCCGAGCCGACGGCGGCGGACGTCTACGGCTTCTGCTGCCTGGCCTACGAGATGTTCATGGGACGTCCGCTCTTCGCGGCCGAGACGCTGCCGGCGCTCATCGCGTGCCACTTCGAGCACGACGGCAACCCGGCGGGCTTGGTGGCGCTGCACGCAACGCCCGCGCTCGCACCGCTCGCGCAGATCTTGGCGGCCGGGCTCGTCCCCAATCCGCGAGGGCGGGCGACGATCGGTGAGCTCGGCGACGCCCTCCGCGAGCTGCAGCCGAACCTGCGCGGCGCCGCCTGGCCGCTCGCGCTCACCGCCTGACGTTGCCGCCGGGCGGGCGGGCACCTAGCATGGCGCCATGCGCCTGCCGGTGAATCCGCCCCTGCTCCCCATGCTCGCCAAGCGGGTGGACGAGCTGCCCGCGGGCGCGGGTTGGATCTACGAGCCGAAGTGGGACGGCTTCCGCGCGCTCGTTTTTCGCGACGGCGACGAGCTCCTCATCCAGAGCCGCGACGAGAAGGCGCTCGATCGCTACTTCCCCGAGCTCGCCGCGCCGCTCAAGGCGCAGCTCCCGGAGCGCTGCGTGCTCGACGGCGAGGTCGTCATCGCGCGCGCGAACGCGCTCGACTTCGAGGCGCTGCAGCTCCGCCTGCACCCGGCGGCCTCGCGCGCCAAGCTGCTCTCGCAGCAGATTCCTGCGTCGGTCGTCTTCTTCGATCTGCTGTGCGAGGGCGACCGCGACCTGCGGGCCGCGCCGTTTCGCGAGCGGCGCGCCGCGCTCGCCGTTCTGCTCGCGAACGCCAGGCCGCCGCTGCACCTCACGCCCGCCACCGAGGATCTCGCGACGGCCGGCGACTGGTTTCGACGCTTCGAGGGCGCGGGCCTCGACGGCGTGATGGCCAAACCCGGCGTGGGCGCCTACGAATCGAACAAGCGCACGATGCTCAAGGTCAAGCACGAGCGTGACTGCGACTGCGTCGTCGCGGGGTTCCGCTGGCACAAGGGCAGCGAGCGCACGGCCGTCGGCTCGCTGCTGCTGGGGCTGCACGACGACGCGGGCGCCCTCCAGCACGTCGGCGTCGTCGCGAGCTTCACGGTCGAGAAGCGACGAGAGCTCGTCGACACCCTCGCGCCGTACCGCGAGGGCGCGCTCGACGGCCACCCGTGGCGTGCCTGGGCCGAGGCCGACTGGAGCGAAGGCGGCGCGCAACGCCGCCCCGGCGCGAGCAGCCGCTGGAGCCAGGGCAAGGACCTGTCGTGGGAGCCGCTGCGGGCCGAGCTCGTCGTCGAGGTGGCCTACGACCACATGCAGGGCACGCGCTTCCGCCACACGGCCCAGTTCCGCCGCTGGCGCCCCGACAAGCCGCCGCGCGACTGCACCTTCGCCCAGCTCGAGGTCGTGCCCCCCCACGAGCTGGCCGCCATCTTCACCAGCGGACGCTAACGCGCCCCGCGCTCGGAGACACGTCAGGACTCCCAGCGCCTGGGGACCGTCGCGAGGGTCGTCGTGCCAACGGCGCGGCACCAGGCCTCGAAGCGGGCGCGCGGCACGCCGCGGAAGCGGACCTCGTCGAGCGAAGCGGCGACGGGCGCGGTCTCGACGAGCGTCGCGAGCTTGCGGTAGAGCAACGCCTCCTCGCGCCGCTCGGCGAGCGTGGTTGCGAGCTGGAGCGTGCCGCGCGGCTTGACCTTCCAGTCCATCGCGCGCGCGGGGATGGCCTCGAGGTGCTCGTAGGCGCCGATGACGAGCGCCGCGCCCTTCTCGCCGAAGCCCGGCAGGCCCGGGAAGCCGTCGGCTGTGTCGCCCGTGAGCGCGAGATAGTCCGGCATGCTCGTAGGCGCAAAGCCGCGGCGCGCGCGAAAGGCCGCCTCGTCCGTCTCCTTCATCTGTCGGCGGTCCACCTGGACGACGCGCGTACCGCGGATGCACTGCCCGAGGTCCTTGTCGGGCGTCATGATACGGACCTGGTCGACCTCGTCGCGGAACTTGAAGGCGCCCGCCGCGAGCCCGTCGTCGGCCTCGTGCTCGCGCATCGACCACACGGTGACGCCGATGGCGCGCACGCCCTCCTCGACCGTATCGAACTGCGCGCGCAGCTCGGGCGGCACGCCCTCGTCGCTCTTGTAGTACGGGTAGAGATCGTTGCGAAACGAGCGGATCGGGTTGTCGAACGCGACGGCGACGTGCGTGATGTCCTCAGTCGCGTCGTGCAACAGCGACAGCAGCGAGGCCACGACGCCCACGGTCGCCTTGAGATCCTGCCCCGTGGGCGAGGCGTGTCCCGGGCGCTGCGAATAATGCGCGCGGTAGAGCTCGTACGTGCCGTCGACGAGGTGGAGGCGTCGCACGTCAGCTGCCCTCTGGCTTCGCGGCGGACTTCGCCTTGTGCGCCTGAATAGCCGTGCGCCACGCGCGCGTCGGATCGTCGTCGGGGTCGGGCGGCTCGGCCGCCGGTCGCCGCGCCTCGGGGACGTGGCGCAGATTGACGCGCACGCGCGTCCACGTCGACGAGCGGCCGCGCATGGAATCGACGAGGACGTCGTCCACGGCGAGCAGCGCAGCGGCGTCGGCGTGCCGCGCCTTCCACCGCTCGAGGCCGGCCAGCGCGGCCGCCTTGTCGGGCGAGTTGGCGACGGTGACGAGCGGCATCTTCTCGCGCTTTGGCTTGGCCGCGCCGGTCGCCGCGCCCGCGCTGCGCGCGCGCGACGGCGCCACGCGCGGGCCCTCGCCCTCCATCTTGCGGAAATGCGGCGGCCAGGGCGCGTCGCCCAGACCCGACGCCTCGTCGCGCGCCGCGAGCTCGAGCAGCCCCGCGAGCGAGCCGGCCGCGCCGTCCATCTCGGCGTGGACGTCGCCGACCGCGGCGAAGCGCTTCGGCATCGTCAGCACGGTGAAGTCGGCGGGCTCGCAGTCGGGGACCTCTTCCCAGCGCAGCGGCGCCGAGACGCGCGCGTCCGGCAGCGGCCGGATCGAGTAGGCCGAGCACGTCGTGCGGTCCTTGGCGTTCTGGTTGTAGTCGAGGAAGACGCCGTGACGCTCCTCCTTCCACCACTTCGACGTCGCGAGCGTGGGCGCGCGCCGCTCGATCTCGCGCGACAGCGCGAGCGCCGCGCGACGCACCTCGCTGAACGACCAACGAGGCAGGACGCGCGCGTTGACGTGCATGCCGCGCGAGCCGCTCGTCTTGGGCCACCCGCGCAGCCCCAGCTCCTCGAGTAGTGCCTTCACCTCGAGCGCGACCTTGCGCACGTCGTCCCAGGCGACGCCCGGCCCGGGATCGAGGTCGACGCGCAGCTCGTCGGGGTGGTCGAGGTCGCGCGTGCGCACCGGGTGCGGGTGCAGCTCGATGCAGCCGAGGTTGACGACCCAGGCCAGGCCCGCGACGTCGTCGAAGACCACCTCCTCCGCCGTTCGCCCCGACGGGAACGAGAGCGTGACCGTGCGCAGCCACTCGGGCCGGTTCTCGGGCGCGCGCTTCTGGTAGAACGGCTCGCCCTCGGCGCCGTCAACGAAGCGCTTGAGCACGATGGGCCGATCGCGGATGCCCGCGAGCGCGCCGGGCGCGAGCTCGACGTAGTAGCGGACGACGTCCAGCTTCGAGAGCTTCACGTCCCGCGAGAAGTAAGGCTTGTCGGGGTTGGAGACCCGGACCTCGCGGCCCGCGAGGGTCAGCACCTCCGCTTTATCCGCCTTGGCCACGCCGAACGAGGCTACAACATGTGGGTCGCCATGGCTGACGTGAAGCAAGACGTTCTCGACATGCTCAGGGAGCTCGCCGAGCTCACGATCCTCGACGAGGGAGATCCCCAGTCGTTCCGCGTGCGCGCCTACGAGAACGCCGCCCACGGCATCGGCGCGTTCGCGGGCGAGATCGGGGCGCTCGATCTCAAGGGGCTGCAAGCCATCGAGAACGTCGGCAAGAGCACGGCCGAAAAGATCCGCGAGCTGCTCGCGACAGGCAAGGTCGCGAAGCTCGAGGGCCTGCGCGCCAAGCACCCGGCCAGCGTCGTCGCGCTCATGCGCCTGCCGGGCGTGGGCCCCAAGGCGGTCATGCGACTGCGCGCCGAGCTCGGCGTGCAGTCGCTCGAAGATCTGCGCGCGGCGCTCGCCGCGCACAAGCTCGCCGCGCTCAAGGGCTTCGGTCCGAAATCCGAGGGCAAGCTCGCCGAGTCGCTCGCGCGGCTCGACGCGCAGGGCGCGGTCTCGCGCACGCCGATCTCGGTGGCGCTACCGCTCGCGGCGCGCATCGTCGCCCGCCTCTCCGAGGTGCCGGGCGTCGCCCACGCGTCCTATTGCGGCTCGCTGCGCCGCTTCGCCGAGACCTGCGGCGACGTCGACGTCATCGTCGCCGCCTCGGACGCCGCGCCCGTCATGGAGGCGTTCGTCGCCATGCCCCTCGTCGACCGTGTGCTCGGGCGCGGCGACACGAAGACCAGCGTCGTCACGCCGCGCGGCATTCAGATCGACGTGCGCGTCGTCTCGCCCCACCAGCTCGGCGCCGCGCTGCTCTACTTCACGGGCTCGAAGTCCCACAACGTCAAGCTGCGCCAGCGCGCCCTCGCGCGCGGCCTCACCCTCAACGAGTACGCGCTCACGGCCATCGAGGGCGGCCAGATCGTCGCGAGCGAGACCGAGGAGGAGATCTATGCCGCGCTCGGCCTGCCCTTCATCCCGCCCGTGCTGCGCGAGGACACCGGCGAGCTCGAGGCCGCCGAGGCGGGCACGCTGCCGAAGCCGATAGGCGCCGTCATGGGCGATTTTCATCTGCACACCTCGATGTCCGGCGATGGGCGCTCCTCGCTCGAGGAGATGGTGGCCGCCGCGCGCGCGCGCGGCTACCGCGCGCTCGCCGTGACCGACCACGCCGAGGGCACGGTCTCGGGCGTGGGCCGCGAGGCCTTCCTCGACCAGCGCGCGAAGATCCGCGGGCTGGAAGCCCAGCTCGGCGACTCCTTCAAGCTCCTCCACGGCGTCGAGCTCAACATCGGCCCCGCTGGCGAGCTCGACTACGACCTCGAGTTTCGCCGCGGCTTCGACTGGTGCCTCGCCTCCGTGCACGACCACCTCAACCTCGATCGCGCGGCCCAGACGAAGCGCATCGTCACGGCCATGCACGACCCGACGGTGCGCATGATCGGCCACCTCACGACGCGCATGATCGGCGGCCGCCCGCCCATCGACCTCGATCCCGACGCGATCCTCTCCGCCGCGGAGCAGACGGGTACGGCGCTCGAGATCAACGGCGCCCTGCCGCGCCTCGACCTGCCCACCGAATGGCTACGCCGCGCGCGCGGCCGCGACATCGACTTCGTGCTCGACAGTGACGCCCACCAGGTCGACGAGCTCGAGCGTTCGCGCTACGCCAAGCTGAACGCCGAGCGCGCCGGCCTCGACCCCGCGCGCGTCGTCAACGCCGGGCCGCCCGAGCGGCTGCTCGCATGGCTCGAGACAAAGGCTCCTCGTCCGAGCCGTCCGTAAGCCGGGTTCTGTTCCGGCGTTGCCGCCGGTGGCGATCATTCCTCTGGGCCGCCCATTGCTGAACGGCTCGTGCGACCTACTAGGAATCGAATCGGCGCGGGCCACGCCGGCGAAGTTACCTTCGCGATCCCAAACTGGTCTTGCTCCGGGTGGGGTTTGCCTTGCCCCCCTCGTCACCGAGGGGGCGGTGCGCTCTTACCGCACCGTTTCACCCTTGCCGGCCGCCTCGCGGCGCCGGCGGTCTATTCTCTGTTGCACTTTCCTTCGAGTCACCCCGACTGGCCGTTAGCCAGCACCCTGCCCTGCGGAGCCCGGACTTTCCTCGACGGACGTCTTGCGACGCCCCCCGCGATCACCTGTCCGGCTCGGACGAGAAGCAGTCGAAGCATACCACTCGCGGTCGACCTATCGAAGGCGGCCCGCCTTACAGATCCTCTAGCGTCTTCAGGATCTCGGGTATGAACTGCCGGCGGAGTTCGATAAGGGAGAGGTGCGGCGTCGCCGGCAAGCTCTGCACGAGGCTTTCGTCGGGGCGTGCGAGGTCGCCCGTGACCGCGTCGTCATCGTACGAAAACCGTTGGACGGCGGACGGCGGCTGCACCGTCTCGACGTCGCGAGACGTGGGGTGCGGTGCGCGGCTGGGTGCCGGTCGTGCACCGGGCCCCTCCGGGGGCGCTGCAACCGGAGTCCCCGAAGGCGCTGCGGCGACTCGATGCCCGTGCGCCGGCGCCCGCCGCGGCAGCGCCTCGGGCGTAGGAGCGACCGCGATGGGAACGAGCGCCGGCTCCGCGAGGCCCGCCATGATTGTCACGCCGAGCACCGTCGCCTGCGCGCCGGGCAGCCACACGAAGAGCGCCCGCAGACCGCCGACGCGCGCGCGCAGACGTGCGAGCGCGCGGTGGACGCGCGTTCGCGCCGTCACCATCCGCGTGCCGAGGCGCGACGCAACCGCCTCGAAGGGCAGGTCCGCGTGGAAGCGCGCGAGAGCCGCGCGGCGCAGCGGCCGCGGCAAAGTCGCGAGCGCCCCTCGCAGCACGCCACGCCGCTCGCGCAGCAGGACGCGCGCCTCGGGATCGGGCGGTGCGAGCGGCGGCGCAATCTCCGCGACGAGCTCGCGACGTCGCTCCGCAACGCGCCAGCGATCGATCTCGGCGTTGCGACCCACGCGCTCGAGCCAGGGGCCCGGGCGCCTGACGTCCGCGCCGCGCTCGAGGACGGCGACCGCGAGCTCTTGCGCCAGGTCGTCCGCGGCGTCGCTCGCGCCTCGCGCGTGACGCCGCGCGATCACGCGCGCCTCGTCCCACCAGGTCCAGTAGGGCTCGTGGTCCATTCCGCAACCTCCAACCCGATCGACGAACGACCCGGAAGATAGTTCCCGCGGACCCCGATTGTAACGTGAGCGCGCCTGACGGCGGCGACGCGTCCCGTCAGCCCGCGGCGGGCGGTTCGCCGGCGCCCGACGCCGGGTCGGCCGGGTCCTTCATGATGTCTTCCCAATAGATGATGCGGCTACAGGACGGGCAGATCTCGATGCTCACCCCGCGCTGCAGCACGTTGTAGAGCTGCGGCGGGATGTTCATGTTGCAGCCCTGGCAGGTGCCGTTCTTGACGGCCACGACGGCGAGGCCGCGACGCATGCGGATGGCGCTGTAGCGCTTGAGCACGTCCGGCTTGACGGCCATCGCCAGCTTTTCTCGCTCGCCGCGCAGCTCCGCGATGTTGACCTCGATCTCGGCCATGCGCGCGCGCGCCGCCTCGCCGTCCTTGGCGATGGAGTCCTTGAGCCCCTGCACATCGGCGGCGCGCTCGGCCAGGACCTTCTTCTTGCCCTCGACGGCCTCGACGAGCTTGCTGATCTCGGCCTCTCGAGACACCAGGCTCTCGCGGCGCTGCTCGATCTCGCGCTGCGCCGCCATGTACTCCTTCGAGTTTTTGGCCTGCGTCAGCTTGTGCTTCGCGCCCGCCACCTGCACCTCGTCGTCAGTGACGAGGCCCTTCTGTTCGGCGTAGTAGCGCTCGGTCTCCTTGAGGGACGCGCCCTCCGCGGCGAGGAGCGCCTCGACGCGCGCCAGGTCCAGCTCGGTCGCCGCAAGCTTGGCGGGGATGGCTTTGAGGGACTGTTCGAGTTCTTGAATCTTGGCGTCGTGAGTTTGAAGCTCTTCGAGTTGCTTAAGCTGATCGCGCAAGGCGGGGTCCTCCGTTCAACACTTTCATCACTAACACTGCCGATCTCCCGCCGCCACCACAACGCTCTTTGGTCGTGGGCCCACCTGGATTCGAACCAGGGACCAGGCGGTTATGAGCCGCCAGCTCTGACCGCTGAGCTATGGGCCCAGCCTTGCACGAAAACGCGGTGTACAAATGAGCGCGAAATCTACACCCCGCGACTCGCTCTGTCGAGCGCTCAGCGACGCGGACGGCGCGCGCGCGCGAGGGCAAGCGCAGCGAGCAAAAAGCCGACAGCTTCGCCGGCGCCGCCCGCGTCCCCGAACGCGCAGCCGCAGCCCTTCTTGGGCTCTGGAGGGGACGGTGGAGCGTGGCAAAGCGCTACCGGCCAGACCTGAGCGCCGGCCTGCGATTCGCAGCTCTCGAGGCACGCCACTTGCGCGCACGGGCGGATGGACGAGACCTGGTCGTAGCGCGTCAGCTTCGTGAAGGTGAGCCCCTCGTCGGTCGAAACTCCGACGGCCCAGTCGTCGGAGAAGTTCTTCGCGGCGGCGTAGACCTTGCCGCCGCGCGCCGCGAGCGCCCTGATGTGAGGCGGCCGCGGGGGCCCGCCGTCCGCGGCGACCTCGGGGACGCCGCCGTCGCCGAGCGTGTGGGGCGTCCAGTCGGAGAAGGTCATGCCGCCGTCCGTCGAGCGAAACCCGACACCGTCGACGGCCAGGGCGCCCGCGACGAGGATGGTTCCGCTGTCGAGGCGGACGTAGGCCGTAAACTGGCCCGCGAGCGAGGCGACCTTGGAGAAGGTCATGCCGCCGTCGCGCGAGACCGCCAGGCTCTCGCCGGTGGGCTCGATCACGCGCAGCGTGATGACCCGCGCGTCGTTGGGATCGACGGCGACGATGCGGAAGTTGTTGGGGCCGAGGGACGGCTCTACGTCGATGGGCGTCCAGCTGACGCCGCCGTCGTGCGAGAGCTGGAGCGTCGGATGGAAGCCGCCCGTCGCGCTCGCGAAGGTCGCGAGGTAGATCGTCTTCGGGTCGCTGCGCGCGTTTTCGACGCCCGCGAGCGAGACGCCCATCGCCGCCGTGAAGATCGCGGCGCCGAAAGTCTTGCCGCCGTCGTCCGAGGAGAAGAGCTTGGGCGGGATCGTGTCATCGTCGGGGTTCGAGCCCATGGCGTACACGCGCATTGGGTTGGTCGGATCCGGGAAGTAGTCGCTCGCGAGCGTGGTGTCGAGGCTCCCGCCCGACGCGGTCCAGGTGCACGAGTCGTCGTCCGAATAGGCCAGGCCCACGAGCGTCGACATCGAAAAGAAGCGATCGAGCGGCGGCGCCGAGACGCTGTAGAGCGAGCCCATGACGCTGGCCTTTTGCTCGCACGTCCAGGTCCAGGTCGCGCCGCCGTCGTCGGAGATGATGAGCCCGAAGTTGGTGGCCAGCACGATCTGGTCCGGCCGATCGGCGGGCAAGACGAGCTGCAACGACTCGGGGAAGGCGCCGTTGGCGCGCGCCGCCCGCGGCACGAGCGCCACCGAGAGGAGGACCGCCATGAATGCCAGCGGGAAGACCAGAGGGCGGACGATGCCGGACCCGGGCCAGCGACGACCTAGCCGCGGCGCGATTGCGAGCGGGCGCTGCATCGTTTCGTGAGAGACTAGCATCCCCTCGAGCGCGCCCCGCATGAAGATCGAATTCGAGACGTTCGCGCTGGCGAACGGACTCACCGTCATTTTGCACGTCGACCGCGGCAGCCCGCTCGTCGCCGTCAACCTCTGGTACCACGTCGGCTCGAAGGACGAGGCGCCCGGCCGCACCGGGTTCGCTCACCTCTTCGAGCACCTCATGTTCATGGGCTCGAAGCACGCGCCCTACCCGTCGTTCGACGCCATCATGGAGAGCTGGGGCGGCCACAACAACGGCACGACGAGCAACGACCGCACGAACTACTACGAGATCGGACCGCGCAATTTGCTCGAGACCTTCTTGTGGCTCGAAGCCGATCGCCTCGCGACCCTCGCCGAGGTCATCACCGAGGAGGAGCTCGAGAAGCAGCGCAAGGTCGTGCTCAACGAGCGGCGGCAGTCCTACGAGAACCGCCCCTACGGGCGCACCGAGCTGCGCGTCCCCGAGATCATGTACCCGCCCACGCACCCGTATCACTGGCCGACGATCGGCTCGCACGCCGACCTCGAGGCCGCGAGCGTCGCCGACGTGCGCCAGTTCTTCGAGCGCTTCTACCGGCCCTCGAACGCCAGCCTCACGATCGCGGGGGACTTCGAGCCGGCCGCCGCGCGCGCCCTCGTCGAGAAGTATTTCGGCTGGCAGGCGAAGCGCGAGGCGCCGCGTCTGCCCGCGCCGGCGGCGCCCGTGCTGGCCGAAGACCGCGACGAGACGCTGAGCGACCGCGTGCAGCTCCCGCGCCTGCGATTGTGCTGGCACGCGCCCGCGCTCTTCGCGCCGGGCGACGCAGAGCTCGATCTGGCGGCGCACGTGCTGGGAGGCGGGAAGTCGAGCCGCCTCTACCGCGCGCTCGTCTTCGACCAGCGCATCGCGCAGGACGTCTTCGCCTTTCAGAGCTCGCAGCGGCTCGGCAGCCTGTTTCACGTCGGCTCGACCGCCAAGCCCGACCGCGCGCTCGCCGACGTGGGGCGCGCCGTCGAGGAACAGCTCGAGCGGCTCGCACACGACGGTCCCTCGGCCGCCGAGGTCGACCGCGCGCGCAATACGCACCTGGCCGACTTCTACAAGAGCCTCGATCACCTGCAGACGCGCGCCGACCTCCTCAACCACTATCAATACCTGCTCGGCGATCCCGCGGGCGTCGAGCGCGACGTCGCGCGCTACGAGGCGGCCACGCCGGCCAGTGTGCGCGACGCGTTCGCCGCCGTGCTCGCGCAGCGCCGGCTCGTCATCAGGACCATCCCCGAGGCGGGCGGCGAGACCGCTGCCGGCGAAGCGGCACCCGGCGAAGCGGGTGGCGAACACGGCGCCGAGGCCACGACGTGAGCGCGTCCAGCTCCACGGGAACCTCCGCGCCGGCGCACATGGCGCAGCCGCCCCCCGTGGGGCCGCTCCCGCGCCTCGAGCCGACGCGGCCAACGCGCTTCGTGCTGAGCAACGGGCTCGAGGTCCTCGCCGTGCGGCGGGAGGTCGCGCCGCTCGTGGCCGTCAACGTGATGTTCCGCGTGGGCTCCGATGCCGACGGCCCGGAGCTCGTCGGGCTAGGCTCGTCGACGGCCGACCTGCTAGACGAGGGCGCGGGCGCGCGCGACCCGCTGCAGATGGCGGAGGATCTCGAGCAGCTCGGCGCCGACCTGTGGCTCGGCTGCGGTCGAGACGGCTCGCAGCTCTCGCTGCAGGTGCCGCGCAAGGGCTTCGAGGCCGGGCTCGCGATGGCCGCCGACGTGCTGCTGCGCCCGCGCCTCGGCGCCGACGACTGGGCGCGCGTGCGCCACGATCGCCTCACGGGCCTCGCGCAACGCCGCGACCAGGCCGAGGCCGTCGCGAGCCTCGTCTCCGATCGCGTCCTTTACGGCGACGCCCACCCCTACGGCCGCTCGTCCGAGGGCTTCGAGCGCACGGTCGCACGCATCGAGATCGACGACATCCGCCGGTTCCACGCCACGCATTACCGGCCCAACAACGCCGCGCTCGTCGTCGCGGGTGACTTCGACGAGGCCGAGCTGCAGGGGCAGCTCGAGGCGGCGCTGGGCGCGTGGGCGCCGGGCCCGACGACGGCTCCCGCGCCCTCGCCGCCCTTCCCCGCGCGCCCGCGCCTCGTGCTCGTCGATCGACCGGCCGCGCCCCAGAGCATCGTGCGCATCCTATCGCCCGGGACCGATCGCCTCTCGCCCGATCGACCGGCGCTCTCGATGCTGAACGCCGTGCTCGGCGGCAGCTTCACGAGCCGCCTCAACTTCAACCTACGCGAGCAAAAGGGCTACACCTACGGAGCGGGCTCGAGCTTCTCCTTTCTGCGTCGGCCGGGCGGCTTCGCGGCGCGTGCGGCCGTGTTCACCGAGGTCACGGCGGCCGCCGTCACCGAGTTCCTCGTCGAGCTGCGCGCCGTGCGCGAGCGGCCCTTCACCGACGACGAGCGCACGAAGGCGCGCGCCATGCTACTCGACCGCGTTGCCGAGGGCCTCGCGACCTCGGGCGGCATCAGCGCGACCTTCGCCGAGCTCTCCCTCTACGGCCTCCCGCTCGACGAGCCGGAGCGCTTCATCGCCGCGCTCGAGCGCGTCACGGCCGCCGACCTGCTGGCTTTGGCGCGCAAGTACATCGATCCCGAGGGCGCCTGCATCGTCATCGTGGGCGACCGCGCCGCCATCGAGCCCGGCTTGCGCGCGCTGGGCCTGCCCGCCCCCGAGCTGCGCGACGCCGACGGCGAACGCCTGAGCTCTTAGGGTTCGCGTCTTATGCAAACGGGCTCCTGAGTCAGCGCGGCTTGCCCCAGATGCCGATCGTCTGCGTGAGGCCGAGCAGCGCGTCGTAGCGATCGCTGCCCTCGAGGAACCCGACGAGGCCCACGATGGAGATCTGCGTGTGCGGCGGAATGAGCGTCCACGCGACGCGCGCCGTCGCGTGGACGCGGTTGGGGTCGTTCGACACGAAGCGCACGCCGGACTCGGCGTGACCTGGTAGTGACCGGAGCGGTTCAGATCGCGATCGAAGTCGAGGCCGACCTCGATGCCGATGGGGCGGCTCGCCGCGGGCGCCGGCCTCGGGTCGACGAGGGCGCCCGTGTTGAGCACGAAGTGCGCGCGGTGCAGAAGGTCGACGAGCACGAGCGCTTCGACACCGACGCCGTGGCCGCCCGGCGCCGCGGGGATCTTCGGGCCGGCCCGCGCGCCGAGCGACCACGTCGTGAGCGCGTCGTACCTTTTCCTCATCGGCCCAATCGGCGACGCCGATCTTGAGCGCGGGCCACAGGTTGTCGGGCGCCGCGTCCTCGAACTTGAACGAGCCCGGGCCGGGCGCCTCGAGGGCGTACGAGCCGTCGAGGTCGAGCTCCAGGTTCCGCAGGATGCCGAGGTCGATCTCGAAGTCGGGCACGACGAGGCGCCAGGGCCCTCGCCCGCGGATGAGCCGATCTGCAGATCGAGCTCGGTCACGCCGGGATCCTCGAGCTCGAGATCGGTGGGCTCGAAGAGCGGACGCACGCCGCG